>CAZXWM010000038.1:3950-4828 GCA_964644215.1 uncultured Phormidium sp. | reverse complement strand
ACTGATCGCCCAACTGTGCGATCGCCGCTTTCTGAACTCAGTCGCCGACCTCTATCGCCTACGTCCCGAGGATTTGAGCCATTTAGAGCGCCTGGGGACTAAATCAGCCACAAAGCTGGTTGAGTCGATACAGCGGTCTAAACAACAACCCTGGTCACGAGTTCTCTATGGGTTAGGGATTCGTCATGTAGGGGCGGTGAATGCCCAAACCCTGGTGGAGCGTTTTCCCACCGTAGAAGCCTTAGCCGAGGCCAGTTTAGATGAGATGGCCGAGATTAAGGGAATTGGCCCCGAAATTGCCGGGGCGATTTGTGAATGGTTTCAAGTACCCGCCAACCGTGACCTGATCAAACACCTGCAAGACGTTGGCGTTACCCTAGCGGCCAATGCTCCTCCCCAGGCGGGAACCGTCGCACCTCAACCGTTAGCCGGCCAAACCCTAGTTCTCACAGGAACCCTGCCCAATTTGACCCGCAACGAGGCAAAAACTCTCATTGAGGAGGCTGGAGGGAAGGTCACCAGTTCCGTCAGTTCCAACACCGATTATGTGGTGGTTGGGGAGAACCCTGGTTCCAAACAGGCCAAAGCTGAAAAATTGGCAATCCCGCAACTCTCAGAAGCCCAATTGCGGGAGTTGGTCGGGTTATCCCCCCAAGCCTGACCCCAGCTCGTCGCTGAAAAACGGTACATTAGTGGTAACAGCGCAACAATCTGTAACAAAGATTGGCGGCCGAACGTAACAATCCTTAGATTCGATGCCGGTCTCGGATAGCCTAGATCTAGTCCGCCACGCAATAACAATACAAAGCAGAGGTTTTATGGGTCATATCAGACTGAACAAACTCAAACCAATTTTAAAATCGATTTTCCTCGTCGGC
>CAZXWM010000038.1:0-3940 GCA_964644215.1 uncultured Phormidium sp. | reverse complement strand
CATCGCCATTCTCTTCTTCTCCCAAGCTGACGGCGCTCTGGCCGCCCGTAGTGGGGGACGGATGGGGGGCGGTTCCTTCCGCGCTCCGAGTCGCTCCTATAGCTCGCCGAGCCGTTCCTATGCCCCCAATCGCGGCTATGGTGGCGGTGGCTTTGGCTTTCCCTTCCTGATTCCCTTCTTCGGTTTTGGTGGCGGCTTCGGGGGACTGTTTACGATCTTGATCGTGATTAGTCTCGCTAACTTCCTCGTTCGCAGTTTCCGAGGTTCCATGGGAGATGGAGACGGCGGCGAACCCCAAAGTCTCAACCCCGCTGTCTCGGTGGCTAAGCTACAAGTGGGACTGTTAGCCCAGGCCCGAGAATTACAAACCGATCTCGATCGCATCGCCCTAAGTGCCGATACCAGTTCGGGCCAAGGTCGCGCCCAGGTGTTGCAAGAATCCACGTTGGCTCTGTTGCGTCACCCGGAATACTTTGCTTACGCCAGTTCTGATACGGAACAAACTCGCCTCAACAGTGCTGAGGCTCAGTTTAATCGTTGGTCCTTGTCTGAACGGAGTAAGTTCTCCGAAGAAACCCTCAGCAACTATGACAACCAACTCAAGCAAAACCCGGACAATGCCCTCCCTGGAGAGTCCGAGTCAGGGGATTTGGTGGAGTCTCAGGGGCCGAGTGAATATATTGTGGTGACTCTCTTGGTGGGGGTTCAGGGCAAACTGAAGCTGCCGGCGATTCAGGATGCTGAAAGTCTTAATCAGGCTCTGCGACAACTCGGAGGCGTTGGTGCTGAACAACTGCTGGCGGTGGAAGTTCTCTGGACTCCTCAAGCCACGGGCGATACGCTGACGACGGATGATTTGCTCGCGGGATATCCCGATTTGCAATTAGTCTAGTGCTGGTTGCCCCTTGGCCGTTCGCTGGCTTCAAGGGGTTGTCTCGCAACTCCTGGGGGGAGTGATGTCACGTCACTCCCCCCAAATGTTAGGGGAGTTGCGATCGCTCAGGGCAAAATATTTCAAACTAATACCGAGTTCAAATAAATATTACAGCCTTGAAGACAGCGGGGAATCTTCGCTATCCTAATAAGTAGAGGAGGTAGTGTTTTAGGCTACCTCGAAGATCTGATGTTATTTTCAAGTGGGGTCATAATTATGAAACTCTGGAAATTGATGAAAGACTCGGTACAGTACGTTTCTGAAGGCTTCTTACGCATTTTCTCTCCCAGCAAAGACGAGTATCCTGATAGTGGTTTGCAGCCCTTTGAAGGTCGTGCTAACAAGAAGTCTGCTTAGAGCGTAAGTCTTGGTTATTGTTTTGGATGAGGTTTAGGGCATCGCGTCCACCTAACTCGCGAGTCTGTCCTAATTCGATGCCCCTAATCACAAAAGAAGAATGTCGAATCACGCCTCTAACGGGCAATCCTCCGGGGTTGTCCGTTTTGCTATGGCGACGGCTCCTAAAGCCGTATTCCCCTAACTCGGCTCCTGGGTTGCCTAAGAATTGTCGTTAATGGGGACAATAGACTAAGCTACTAACTATGTTACCTATCAGCTACCTCGACGGGATACCGTGCCAAAACGTCATTTCTGGATTTCTCTACTGGTCACCTTTGGCTTAGCCACTGCTGTTCAACCGGCTCGTGGCCAGGCGCAGCTTCCCCATGCGCCGGAACTCGAGCGCCAGCAGCTTGAAGAACTTGGTTCGAGTGTTCTCCAGGAGGCCGATCGCTGGGCTCGTTTTCAGCAGTACGATCGCGCCATTCCCCGAGCCGAGTTAGGCGTGGAGTTGCTACCTTCAAATCCCCAAGCTTGGGGGATTTTGGGGAGTTTGTATTTACAAGTTGATCGCGTTGATGATGGGATTGCGGCCCTGCAAACGGCCCGTTCCCTAGAACCCGAGAATGCTCTGGTTCGCTTTGCGCTGGGTTCGGCGTATTTCCAGGCGGAAGACTATGCTGGGGCGATTCGCGAATTACAGGCGGGGTTGGAGCGACAACCCCAAGAACTCGGGGCCTTGTTTGACTTGGGGAATGCTTACTATATGAGGGGGGAGTTTAGCGAAGCCATCGAGCAGTATGAAATTGCCTTTGAGCAGAATAATAGCTTCTGGCCAGCTATCAATAATATTGGTCTGGTTCGCTATGAGATGGGAGAGATTGATGAGGCGGTTGAACTCTGGGAGAACTCTCGGACGATCGCCCCGCGTGAAGCCGAACCCCAATTGGCGCTCGCCGTGGCTCTTTATGCTCAAGGCGATCGTGAGCAGGCGCTCAGCTTAGCTGAAGCGGCTCTGGAGTTGGATGTTCGCTATGCTGAGGTAGATTTCTTGGAAATGAACCTCTGGGGCGAGCGCCTGATTACGGCGGCTCGCGATTTGTTAAGTACCCCCCGGATTCAGGAGATTGTGACGACGGTTCGCAATGAGCGACAACCGATCTCGATCGAGATGGCGCCTTAGCTTCCCCCTTGGGTTCTCCTGCGTTAGTGGTTTTTGGGGAGAGTTTTGGGGGAGCAATTGACGGCTATCGGCCACCACTAATCTCTGCCAATCCGCGTCCCTAGTCTTAGCAGGTGCAGCGATTCTTGGAGAGACTCTACTCATCGGCGGGGATTAGGGCGCGGATTTTGTCGACAAATTCTTGGTGATCGACGACGGGTTTCGAAATATAGCCATCGGCACCACTTTGGGAGAGAAATGTCTCGCGATCGCCGGCCATAGCATGAGCGGTCACTAAAATGATGGGTAACTTAGCGGTGACTGGATCGGATTTGAGCATTTGGGTAATTTTAATCCCATCGACGGATTGTCCCTGATAGACGCTGTGAGCGAGGGAGACATCCATCAAGATGATATCGGCATCTCCGGCCTGGGCAATCTCCATCACCTCTTCGACATTTTCGGTATGTTTGACGGCCATACCGCCTCGTTTCGTCAAAATTTTTGAGAACACCCGCGCGTTAACTAAATCGTCCTCTACAATCAGAACGGTCTTCATCTGCTGTTTTAACCTAAACTTTGTTTGACCCTAACGGTGGACATTCGACCTGTTCTCGATCGTACTCCGAAACGCTGAGCAAATCTAGCCGAGGAATTCGGTTAGACTCCCATTCGGAGACGAGGGCGGAACTAGGAGGACAAACCCGACACACGGTACACTATCCTACGCAATCTGACCTTTACCCCATCATTGTAGCGGATTGCGAGGGCCGACCTCTCGGTGAACGCACTGTTCTTGACGCCGTTGTTGCGCTTAAATGTTAAAAATGTCGGCGTTTGGGAAACTCGCTACGTCGCTCCCGTTGCACCAACACTGTCAGACTTTAAGGAAACGAACTTCATGGCTAAGCAGTTAAACCTCCTCTCGGGCGGACAAATCGTCCCAACGGCTTTGCACCAGGAGATGCAGCAGTCCTACCTTGAATACGCCATGAGTGTGATCGTGGGGCGGGCGCTTCCTGATGTGCGAGATGGACTGAAACCGGTTCACCGGCGGATTATCTATGCGATGCACGAGCTGGGGCTAACGCCAGATCGTCCCTATCGTAAATGCGCTCGGGTGGTGGGGGATGTCCTGGGGAAATATCATCCCCACGGCGATCAGTCGGTTTATGATGCTCTGGTGCGCCTGGTGCAAGAGTTTTCGAGTCGTTATCCTCTCTTGGCGGGCCATGGGAACTTCGGCTCGATTGATAATGATCCGCCGGCGGCGATGCGGTACACCGAAACCCGGTTGGGGGAATTGGGCAATCAGGCGCTGCTGAGTGAAATCGGCACGGCGACGGTTGATTTTACGGGCAACTTCGATAATTCTCAACAGGAACCGGTGGTTCTGCCGGCTCAACTGCCGATTCTTTTACTTAATGGGAGTTCCGGGATTGCGGTGGGGATGGCTACAAACATTCCGCCGCACAATCTCGGGGAACTCGTCGATGGCCTGATTG
>CAZXWM010000037.1:15683-17444 GCA_964644215.1 uncultured Phormidium sp. | reverse complement strand
TGTGCTTTATCGGAAATTTCTGCCATTACCTCGGTTAAACGCTTGTCATATAAATTTCCTCGTAAAAACAATTGAATGATATGACTTAACTGTTTCTGGACTTCAGGGTTAGCCTGTTCAAAGGCTACTTTAATTTCTTCATCAACTTGAAGAATAATATTAGCCATAGTTATCTTATAAATTGGCAATTTAGGGTTTAATGAAATTATAGCACCACATCATCCCATTTTCTCACTAGACAGCGATCGCCCATTGACAAGACTTGACTATCATCCTATCAACCCTGTCTCGTGCCATGACTCCAGCCATGACACGCAAGTTTAGCCAATCCGCCGCCTCTACCCGTCACCTAAAGACCGAAATACTCCGGCGTGAAATTGCCATGTAGGCCATAGGGAATGTGATACTTAAGATGCAACCGTGCCAAAGGTCCCTGATCAACTGTTTTAGCATCAAAAATCACCAAATCACTGCGATGATGTTCCGCATCATACATTAACAGTAACAGCCAACCATCATCCTCTGCCGTTCCCTGGGGATGGGGAACAAACGTCGGTTCTCCCGTGAATCCTCGTGGTGCAAAACTCCAAACTTGACGCTCTCGGGTGAGGCGATCGCACTTCATAATCCCCTGTAACGGCGCATTTCCTTGCTCTCGGTGCGTCGTTCCCAGATATAAATAACGAGCCTTGCGAGCCACTTTTTCGGGATGCAATACGGGAAATTCACAACAACGAGATTCAATCACCTTATGACTCACTTCCCCTCGCTCTAAATTGAGGCGGAAATTCCAAAGTTGTCCTTCAGGAATTGCCTCAAAATCTACCTCCCGAAAATCAGAGTCGGCGGTGGGTTGGGGGAAGGAGTTATAACAAATGGAATCGACGTAAATCTCACCATCTTCTTCCCAAGCGTTGGCGTGGTGGAAGACAAAACAGGGTTCAGTATCCAAGATTTTCATCTCACCGGAACCATCGCGAGGAATGACAATGACTTTGGTGGCGGTGTTAGGATTGAATTGGATACATTCGGCGGCTCCTCGGAATCCCAAGAGATAGGGGAGGGGGTTAAAGGAGACGGGATTTTGGAAGAAAATGCAGTAGTTGGGGGTGATGGCCATGTCATGGAGAAAGGCGAACCCCGGAATGAAGCGCGTTTGTTGGCGTAGGAGTTTCCCCGATTTGGCAAATTCGTAGAGTTTAATGGCCGTAGAGGGGCCGGGTTTGACGGCGAAGTTGACAAGACAGGGTTCGCTGTTGTCTCGCTGCGAGTGGGGATCGATATGGGGATGAGCGGCGATCGCATCTCCCTCGTCTAACACCCCATCAAGGCGATCGAGGCCCAAGGTTTCTAGGCTGTGGGGATCTAAGCGGTGGGGTTCGGCGGCTTCCCATAACGCCAGCAACTTCCCACCCCAGTAGATGACATTGGTGTTGGCGATGTTCTTCAGACGGGTATCCAAGATATTCGCCAGCCAGCCGCCGGGTTTCTGAGTCCCGAATACCCCCCGATATAAGGGTTTCCCGGCTTTTTGTTCCTCTTGGAAGGCTTGGGTTTGGACATAGCGGTTGCGAAAATAAGCTCGTCCATCTTTGAAGGCGATCGCACAAACCATTCCATCGCCGTCAAAGGGATGATGCACCGGATAGCCGTTGATATCGAGTAATCCTGGCCCAACTCGAAATAGGGTTCCGCAGAGTTCGGCGGGAATCTCGCCGTCTAGGTTATCGAGCCAATACTCAGATTCTTGATGCTGGGAGA
>CAZXWM010000037.1:11903-15673 GCA_964644215.1 uncultured Phormidium sp. | reverse complement strand
GTTTCCAATCGTCGCGGCTATAGTCTTGGGAGATAGAACGAGGTTGAGTGTACACGCGGTGTTTAAAGAGATAAATCGACAAATAACAAGCTTGTTATCACTAATGTTACATATTGTAACGATTTATCCCAAGCTGCGACGGGGATCGCGCCCCGGACTTCTGTACAATGAGGGCGATCGCACCCTGTTACGGTTGAGTTATGTCTGACGGAGAAAGTCTGCTATCCCCCAATACCCTCTGGCCACGCACCTTAGAACAAACCCAGTTGGCGCTCGACTGTGGCGCACTCCAACCGATTCCCACGGAATTTCAGTATGTGCAACAGGGAGAAATTCGCTTTCTGGTGCGAACTCTAGCCAATATCGATCGCAAGGCCAAAGCCAAAGCCGCAGAAACCCGTCAAGCTGAAGCTACGGGGAAACCGTTTAACCCCTTTCTCCCCTACGATGAAAAGCTCTTTGTGGCCAATCTCTCTCCCAGCCATGTCTGTCTCCTGAATAAGTTTAATGTGGTGGAGCATCATCTACTGATTGTGACGCGGGAGTTTGAGCATCAGAACACCTGGCTGACGCTGGCGGATTTTGCGGCGTTACAGATTGGGTTGCGGGAAATCGACGGGTTAGGGTTCTATAACGGTGGCACTGAGGCGGGGGCGAGTCAACCCCATAAGCATTTACAACTGATTCCGCTTCCGTTGATGCCTGATGGCGATCGCTTGCCCATTGAGGGGGCGATCGCGCAAACTGAGTATATTGGGACAGGATTGGACAAAATCGGTCGCTCAGCTTGGCTTCCCTTCAACCATGCGATCGCACCCATCTCCCCTGACTGTTCCCCCGAACAACTCCAGCAACAGTATTATCGTCTTCTCAACGCCGTGGGGTTAATCGACGCAACCCCCAGTACAGAGCGACAAACGGGAGCCTATAACCTCTTAGCCACAAGAAATTGGTTGATGGTGGTTCCGCGATCGCAAGAGGGATTCGCCGGAATCTCCCTGAATGCGTTGGGATTCGCCGGGGCCTTACTGGTTCGCAATGACGCGCAATTGCAACACCTCAAAACCCTGCAACCTCTCAACCTCCTCGCCAACGTCGTTGCTAACACCTAACCCTAGACGATGAGGGATTCGCAGCGAGTAAACAGCGGACAAACAACCGGGAAACGTCGTCCGCCTCGGGTTTTTCCTGTTCGGTGTCATCGAGTGAATCGAACCCCTGAGCGTTGACCATTGACAAATCATTTTGCATGAGTTAAACCTATTGAGTAGATACAAAAAATAGTTGGCAGTACGTCCTGGCAGATGACTCGTTTTACGATCATCATCTTCAACCTAGTAACTGTCTTAGCTGAGATGCTGTAGTCAATACCCGTTATCTAACTCTGGATCGTCAAAAAATAGTGTAAAGACAATGAATGGAATTTGCAGTTTGGGTAACGATGTTGTCTTTGATCAACTGGTCGCCTTGCTCAATAGTATCGACGAAGTTTTAGGAGCGCAAACCCCAGTTTGCATCTATCCCTTTGATGATCGCACCGAACGAATTGAGGCTGAGATTGCCAAGCGTCCTAATGTGACCTTATATGACGATCGCCAATCGATTGAGCGCTGGGATCGCTTTATGCAAAACGCCGCTCCAGAACGCTTAAACAAAGACAAATTTCGGCTCTATGGCGCTCATCGGCGCTTTTGTGCTTTTGATGGTCCATTTGACCGTTTTATTTATATGGATGCTGACACGTTAGCCATGAGTCCTTTGGATCATGTATTCCAAAAGCTGGATGATCATGACTGGGTTGTCTATGATTTTCAGTTTACAAATGCCAGCAAAATCTATAATTTAGACTCCCCTAATTTATACGACATTTTTAGCCAAGAGCGTATTCAAACCGAGGTCTTTTGCTCTGGATTTTACGGAGCTAAGCGAGGTCTATTTGATGAAACTTTGCGAGAGCAACTTCTAAACCACTTAAAATCAGGAGACTATCAATGTCTTTACCGGGGGGCTGGAGAACAACCGCTGTTGAATTACATGGTCATGCGATCGGGACTATCAAGTTATAATTTCGCCAACCAAATACCCGCCGATCAACGAACAGGATCTAGTGCCACCTCAAAACATTTTGAGGAGAAAAACCATATTTTATATGACAAGGGGAATCGACTCACCTATATTCATTATATAGGCGTCCAGCCTAGTACGATTCAGCGAGTTTGTCAGGGAGAAAATTTAGATTTTCCCTATCGCGATCTATTTCTCTACTATCGCTACCTTCACGAACCAGAACACCGCCCGGTATTCAAGGAACCACCAACCTCAACAAAGACTAGCTCGCCAACGAATCTAGGTCAACGTTTGCTGCGGAAACTCACCTCATTTCGCCGTTAGAACGGTCATTCGCCAAATCGCTAACATGACTTCTGCCATTTATTCTCCCTAAGACCATGAAAAGCGGTATTTATACATTTGCCAACGATGTTGTTTACGACCAACTCATCGCCTTACTCAACAGTATCGAAGATAATGCCGGGACTGATGTTCCCGTTTGTATTATTCCCTATAATTCCCAAACAGAGAAAATTGAACAAGAAATTAAGAACCGCAGCCATGTTTTCTTGTTTGATAATCAGGATTCCATCAACTTTTGGGAAAATTTCATGATTCAAGCCTGGATGGCCAATAAAACCGCCCAAAAAATCTGGAAAGAGCAGGGAAAGCCAGCGGTACGCCGAGTTAACTTCGTCAGGAAACTTTGTAGCTTTGACGGGCCATTTGATAAATTTGTTTACATGGACGCAGATACGTTGCTCATGGACTCCATTGCCCCCATTTTTGAAAAGCTAGACACCTATGATTGGGTCGTCAATGATTTTCAATATAAATCAGAGATCCATTACATTTTCAATCCCGAAAAACAAGATACTTTAGATAACATTATCGGATTAGAAAAGGCGAAGTCTCAAATATTTTGTGCAGGCTGGTTTGCATCGAAAAAAGATGTATTTAATCGCCAACAAATGGCAGAGTTGTTGGGTTATTTAAACTCAGGAGATGCTGAGGTTCTTTCATTGCGAGGTTCGGATCAACCCCTCTACAATTACTTGGTGTCTCGCAGTGGAATTTCCTTTTATAACGTTGCCTATAATAACCCAGAAGAAGCAACCGGCAGTCACTGGTCATCTAATTTTGACGTCATCGACAACCGATTACACGATAAAGGACGACGAATCAATTATATTCATTTTATGAGCATTCCTGCCGCTAAATTCCGAAACCTGTGTCAAGGTGAGAATGTGAATATCCCCTATCAAGATGTATTTCTTCATTATCGCTACTTGAAATCCCCGTCAGACTATCCAACCTTGGAAAATCCCAGTTTAGGGCTACAATTAAGGAGAAAGTTGCAGCAGGTTGTCAGCAAACTGGTAAACAAGGTTAAATTTAAACTGCGATCGAGTTAGTCCCGAGATTGGGGTTAACCTTAGGTTTTAACTCAGTGGCGAGATGACCTGGACGATGAACGAACTGTCTCGCCCTGAGTTACCTTCAGCCAAAAACCGCTATAATTTTAGTTTTGTAGCTTGGCTGTTGCGCCCCCATTTTTGATCTATGAAAACGAGTCTCATTGGAATCGGCGTTGTTATTCTTGGCGCAGGAATTGCGCTAGGCGTTACCAACCCTAGCCGCGAAGACTATCAAGTCTATGCGGGAGATATTCTGGCCACACATCTCAAAGAAAACGTTTGTACTGACTTGGGGAGAGGTCA
>CAZXWM010000037.1:9858-11893 GCA_964644215.1 uncultured Phormidium sp. | reverse complement strand
ACGAATTATCGATCGCAACACCAGCCGCGACAACTTCTTCATCTTTAGTATCTACCGCACTGAACTGGCGCTACCGATTCCCATTCCGGGAGTTCCCGAGATTCACGCTGAAACCGTTGGCGGCTTGACGCAGTTCCACACTTATCAACTCGAAGAACAATAATCGCTAGTGAGCAATCAAGCTGTTTAAGCGGGTACTCCCTCGGTCCTGTCCGGGAAAACTCAGACCAGCTCAACTGTCTCGGGGCTGGTTATACCCCACAATCCGGGCAAAATGTAAAGTTTTGAGAAGCAATGCTTGCATATCCGGTAAATCGCTATAAAGTGATTAAAGTTTAAACGCTTCTATATATTCTATGACTGTTCAATTAGCCAGCTTACTGCGAGAAGGGACGGGACAGGCCCACACCGCAGCCGAAAACACGGCCTATATGAAATGCTTTCTCAAGGGAGTTGTCCAGCGGGAGCCATTCCGAAAACTCTTGGCCAATCTGTATTTTGTCTATCGTACCCTAGAAGAAGAACTAGAGCGTCACAGCGACAACCCCGTTATTGCAGGGATTCATTTCCGGGAGTTACTACGAACCCCCAGCCTCGAAGCCGATTTAGCCTTCTATTACGGCGACAACTGGCGTGAGGAGATTGAACCCCTCGCTGAAGGCGTCACCTACGTCAATCGCTTGAAAGAGATTTCTGAGACTGAACCGGCGCTTCTCGTGGCTCACGCCTATACCCGCTATATGGGGGATTTATCGGGAGGACAAAGTCTAAAAAACATCGTTCGTTCGGCGTTGGAACTTCCTGACAATCAAGGGACTCGATTGCATGAATTTGAGGCGTTCCCAACTCCCGAGCGTCGGCGCAATTTTAAGGTTCAGTACAGGGATGCGTTGAATGAACTTCCTGTTGATGAAGAGTTGGCGCAGCGGATTGTGGAAGAAGCCAATTTAGCCTTTCAACTCAACCGCGATGTCATGCATGGATTAGAGGCGGATGTAAAAGCGGCGGTTGGCGATCATATCTTTGATTTACTGACTCGTCAGGATAAGCCGGGAAGCACGGAAAAAGCGCATCCTGTCAGCACTTAATTGAGAGTTTATTCTCTCGACTGTTCTGCGATCTCTCGTTACTCTTAGCTGCGGCGATCGCACCGTTACTGAATTTGCGATCGCCGTTTTTTCACAAAAGTATTCAAGCCAATTTAGACCTATTTACTGTTAGTCCTCATGGAAGTTTCCACTCAATCAGTTCGGTTTGACGCTCAACTCCTCCAGAAACACAATCACCCCACCCCTCGCTATACCAGTTATCCCCCCGCCACAGAATTAAGCGAAGACTTTGATGATCAGGATTTTTATCAGGCGATCGCCCGTGGAAATGCCAAGAAAACGCCCCTATCTCTCTATTGTCACATTCCCTTTTGTGAAACAGCCTGCTACTTTTGTGGCTGCAATGTGATTGTGACGCAGCTCAAAAATAAAGTCGTCAATCCTTACCTGGATTATCTCTTTAAACACATCGAACAGACTGCACCGTTGATTGACGGCGATCGCCTCGTTCAACAAATGCACTGGGGTGGCGGAACCCCCAACTATCTCAATCCCGAACAAATCGAACAACTGTGGAACAAACTGCATGAACATTTCACCTTTGCAGAGGATGCAGAACTCTCCATTGAAGTCAACCCTCGCTACATTGATCGCGACTATATCCTCTTTTTAAGAAAACTCGGGTTTAATCGCATTAGTTTTGGGATTCAAGACTTCAATCTTAAAGTGCAAGAAGCCATCAACCGAGTTCAACCCGAAGAACTCCTCTTTAATGTCATGGCTTGGATGCGAGAAGCCGATTTTGAGAGTGTGAATGTGGATCTAATTTATGGACTTCCCTATCAAACCCTCGATACCTTCCGGGAAACCATCGCCAAAACCATTAAACTGAACCCTGATCGCATCGCGGTGTTTAACTTCGCCTATGTTCCTTGGCTGAAACCCATCCAAAAACGGATTCTCGAAGACACCCTCCCCAGTTCCGA
>CAZXWM010000037.1:2104-9848 GCA_964644215.1 uncultured Phormidium sp. | reverse complement strand
GTCCACATGACCATTGACGAATTGACCGATAACGGCTATGTTTTTATTGGCATGGATCACTTTGCTAAACCGGGGGATGAGTTGGCGATCGCCCAACGCAAAGGGGAACTTCACCGCAACTTCCAGGGATATACCACCAAACCCGATTCTGAACTCTTTGGCTTTGGGGTAACATCCATCAGTATGCTCCATGATGTCTATGTGCAGAATCACAAAAGCTTGAAAAACTTTTACCGAGCCGTTGACGAGAAGCAAACCCCCATTGAGAAACTCGTCAAACTCGGGGAACCAGACAATCTTTTGCGTCGGGAAGTGATTATGGAATTGATGTGTCACTTCCGCCTCGATAAACGGGATATTTCCCAAAAATATGGGATTGACTTTGATGACTATTTTGCCCTCGATTTGCAGATGTTACAAGAGTTTGAAGATGATGGCTTAGTCATCAATGGTTGTGATATGATTGAAGTGACACCCAGTGGGCGTTTAATGGTTCGGAATATCGCTTACTGTTTTGATGCTTATAGCCGCGATCGCAAACAACAGCGGTTCTCTAAGTCAATTTAGAAGTTCAACAGTTACCGAAGCAACTGAAGTGAGTCGCCTCCTGGTTTAATCACTGAAGTCTCCAAAGAGAGAGTTGATGGTTGTCCAAAAAGGATTTAGATGACTATCTTCTCTCTCTTTTAAGTAGTTTTCAATAAAAAGACTTAGCTCGCCAATAGACAATTCTCCATCTAAAAAAATTTCAATAACTAATTTTCTAGCCGCTCGAAGTTTAGGGATATTTATCCCTGATTTTTCAATGGTCACACGAGCTGCTGTATCTTGATTATCCTGCGGCTGGATGTGACCATCTGCGGTAAACTTAAAGCGAGCTTCTGAGTTTTTATCCAGAGGAGACAGAAGCAAAACCTCATCAAACCAATCTCCTTTAAGATTTCCACAATGGCGTGGCTCGCCTTTACACATTTGGTTTTGACAAGAGCAAAGAAGATTAGAAAAATCAAGGGAATCCACGGTAGGATCAGATTGAGGTCTAAAATGTTCAATATGAGAGTTAACAGCATCAAGTGCTTGCTCACAGTAACAACACAAATAGCCTTGCTCAGCCATGAGTGCTTTTTTAACAGATTGTTTCAAAGAACCTCTGAGTTCTTGATAAGATGGAGTCCAATCCGCGTTCGCCTGTTGTTTCCAATCAGTTAACTCAGGTGGCTCTCCTTTTTTCTGAATGTACTTCATTTTCCGATCAGCTTTTTACGTTGAATTAAAACCTCAGCTTTTGTTAACTCTGGATCATCACCAATTAGCCGTCGTATATCCTGAATCTTTTGATGTGCTGTTTCACATTGATCAAGACTTATCATTTCATAAATCTCATGAAGTTTTTGACTCACTACTGTCGGTCGTGTTGTCTCTAACTCCATGATGTCTTCTAAAATTCGCTCAACTGGTTTTCCATACGATTCTGAGGGAATTTGTACTTGAATCCCCTCAGAATTACGGTTAATCAGCATAACAGTTTCAGCTTCAACATGAGTCAGAACATGAGGCGAATGAGTCGAAACAATAAACTGACAATTTGGGAAAACTTTTTGTAAATTAGGGGCAATCATTCGTTGCCATTTTGGATGTAAATGCAAATCTAATTCATCAATTAAAATAACCCCATTACCCTGTAACGGATTAGCATGATTGGGATTAGCGATCGCCATCCGACGAGCTAAATCTCCGACCATGGCGATAAGGCACTTTTCACCATCGGAAAGTTGATTAACTGTGAGAACTTCACCATTTTTCTCAACTTCCATGCGCAACGGACTGCGACGAACCGTTAAGTTTTGAAATTCCGGTAAAAGCTGACCAATTGCAGCGCGAACCGCCTCCAGTTGACGATCGCGGTGAGCCTCCTGGCCCTCTTCTGTAAATAACGGGAGCTGTTGGACTAAAATCTCATTCTCCAAATCTTCCCGTTCCCGAAACCACTCAAAAAATGTTCTAAAATTTGCTCCCGTTGTGAGGGACTGATCATACGCACTCAGTAAATCAAACCGATGACTGCTACGAATACGGAGAGGAATATCTAAAACAGCTCGATGAACCGGATAATAGACAAAAAGGGGAAGATTCACCCTAGAGTCAGCTTGAGAAATTTGACCTTGAAGCGTTTTTGTATAGCGACTCAGTTGCTGTAAATCACTCGGTTGAGGAGGATTACCATATCCGCGACGACTCTTGGACAGTCTCCAAGACAAAGATTGGTGTTCATCTGCACAAACGATCTCCAGCGAGGCCCAAGACTTTCCATTCATAATCTCGGCTTCAGACAGCGATCGCCCCGAGGTTCGGGACTGTCGCATCCGGCTCACCATCCAAGATAGGAGAATGGCGATCGCATCGAGAACCGTAGATTTACCTGCACCATTAACCCCCACTAAGACATTCAGCCTCTGATGGAGATTCAGGGATAACGACGCAGCACCACGGTAATGAGTGAGAATGAGCCGTTGGATGTACATGACCGGGAGTATCGGTAAGATAGGTTTATGCTCACCTTACCGGAAAAACCCGATCAATACGGAGCCGATTCTCAACTCAGCTCCCTCCTAACCCCCATCTATCGTAACCGCTTGATGTCTCCCTATGAGTAAAACCGTCTATCCCGGCGAAATATTCCCCAATACCCAGGACTTCGACGAGGGGATTCGCACCCTTCTCCCCCGTTACACAGAAATGCTCGATAGCATTACTCGCTGTGTTCCCGCTGACTGTTCAACTCTGATCGATCTCGGTTGTGGAACGGGGGAGTTGAGCCTACGACTATTAAAACATTGTCCCCAAGCGCAAGTTCTCGCCATTGACTACTCACCGCGTATGCTGGAATTTGCCCATCACAAAATCACCCAAGCCGGCTATAACAACCGTTGGCAGCCGATTCGCGCTGATTTTGGTGAATTAGCCTCTCGCTCTGGAGGCGATGTAGCCATCCAGGGAGCCGAAGCCTGTGTGTCATCCCTAGCCATTCACCATCTCAGTGACGAGATGAAACAAACCTTGTTTAACTGGGTGTTTAGCATCTTGGAGCCAGGGGGCTGTTTTTGGAATGCTGATCCCGTGGTTCCCGAAACTCCTCATCTCAGAGAAGTGTATCAGTCCGTGCGCGAG
Organism: uncultured Phormidium sp.; assembly: GCA_964644215.1. Lineage (GTDB taxonomy): Bacteria > Cyanobacteriota > Cyanobacteriia > Cyanobacteriales > Geitlerinemataceae > Sodalinema. Next base: position 6,680 of record CAZXWM010000037.1, on the reverse strand, counting down.
GAGTGGGCGCAAGAAAAAGGGGAGGCGATCGCCGCCGCCCGCGCTAAAGTGGGCGAGAGTGTTCCCCAAGGCCATTCAGGACAAGATCGCCTAGCCAGTTTGCAAACCCATCTGCAAATGCTAACCTCAGCCGGTTTCCAAGATGTCGCCATTCCCTGGAAGTATTTTGGCTTTGCGGTGTTCGGAGGTTATCGAGGAATCGACAATTAAAGGTTGACAATTGTCTGTAAGTATGCACAAAGCTCACTCCTCATCGGGATCAACGCCCAACTCTCGCAAGCGGGCCGCTAGACGCTCAGCTCGTTGATGTTCTTGCTCAGCTCGTCGATGTTCTTGCTCAGCTCGCTCCTCACCATGTAACAACAAATTCCCCTGACTATCCCACCAACGTAGCCAGGGAAGTTCCATATTGCCATAACGTCCAGTCCAGATGCCTAACTCAACTCCCAATTCAGAAATGGAGAAGTGGCCCCGTTCATTAGCCGGAATTAACTCATAGTGGTTATGGACTAAACCATAGACCTCAACACTAGCCCGTCGCACCTCATAAATGGCATAGTAGGCCGGACGAATCACCGTTTCATAGACCCAAAACTTGCCTGTCCAGGGGGTTTTATCCCGTTCCTCAGCCCCCGTTCCCGAGACAAACTCAATGACAATCTCGGGGGGGATAGGTTCTTGCCACAGGACGTAGGAACGCCGCGCTTGTCCGTCTAAAGTTGCGGGAACGTGGGGAACATAGAACCAATCAGGAGAGACAGCGCCTCGCTGGTGAGGCTCGCTCAGGCGCCAGTAAATACCGCTATCTTGACCAATACAGTAATCTCCCTCGGGATGTTTGGTGGCGAGGATGGGGAGAATCGAATCCGTCAGGAGAATGCTTTGCGGGTGTTCTTGAAAGTTTTTCACGAAGGTTCCATCCTCACAGGGGAGTTGGGTGTGATCCGGTAAGGAGGCTAGGAGTTCTGTCCAGTTTTCCACGGAGGTTCCATCCTCACAGGGGAGTTGGGTGTGATCCGGTAAGGAGGTTAAGGGTTCTCTGATCGTCATGGCGGTTTTGAGGAGAGGGGCGATGGTTCTAATTTAGCATTGCCCTCAGGGACTGGTTTCTACCCATCGCGCCTCGGTACACACTCCCGTCAGGGGACAATCCCAGGGTTCAATGGGTAACTCCGCCAGATAGGCGAACTCAAAGACAATCCCCAGCGTGGGAATCTCTCGCCATTGGGGTTGACTGAGGAGGCGATCGTAAAACCCGCCGCCATATCCCAGGCGATATCCCCGTTTATCGCAGGCCAGCGCCGGAACTAAGATTAAATCCACTGTTTCAGGAGAAATCTGGGGGGAGTCGGGATGGGGTTCACGAATGCCGAATGCACCTGAAACAAGAGGATCACCCAATTGCCAAGAATGCCACAATAACGACTCTCCCACACAACGGGGAAATCCCCAGCGACGTTCTGCTGTGACTAATCTCCATAGATCCGGTTCTTGGCGAAAACTAACATAACTAAGAACCGTTTGGGCCGATTGAAACAGGGGACATTGGCGGAGTTGTTCACAGAGGCGATCGCTGCGATCGCGCCATTCCCCCTCAGACAACTGACGACGAGACTGCAATAGCGATCGCCGCAACTCCTGCTTCTGCACCATCTCTACCAATGAGGTTCTCCAAACAACACCATCGAACAAGTAATTTGTCCCAAAATCTTCGTGGCCACGTCACTCACCGCCAATCCCCCAGCAGTGCGTCGTCGCCGAGAACAAAGAACCACCATATCCACCTCTTGCGAGGCTTCTAAAATCGCTTGGGCAATATCATCAGAGACAACAGTTTTCATCTGGGCCGGAACCTGAGATCCTCCCCCATGAAAGATGGTCATTAACGAGGTTTCAAACTCCTGAATTTGCTCTGGTGTGGTGCGGCGATCGCAGATATGCAGCAACGTTAACTCCGCCTGGTTCGACTCCGCAAATAACTGGGCAAAGCGCATCGCCTCCATCACCTGGGGGGCCAAACTTTTCACCGGAACCAAAATTTGATGAATGTTCAGGGGATCGTCTAACAAACGCATCACCCCAACCGGACAATGAGACGACCAAAACACACTATCGACCACACTACCAAATAAGCGCGATCGAATGCCAAGATTCTCATTCCACCCCATGACAATCGTACTGGCATTTTCCTCCCGCGCGGTGCGACTAATTCCATGAGCCACATCACTATCAATGCGAATCCGAGGCATCGCTTGCACCTCAAACTCATTACTAACTTCAATAGCCCGTTGTAACAACCGTTCACTGCGACGAATCGCCACATCTAAATCTGGTTCATCCATCTTTAAATGGGCTTCGGCGATCGCCAAGGGTACAATCGACCCCAAACGCTGACGAGCTAAAATTGACGCCATTTCAATTAAATAGCGTTCCGTTAGTGGGTTAGAAACCGGAACAACCACCTTAAACGGCTTCTCTTTTGGAAAAAAGGTTAAAGGAGTCAAATCCACATTTTCCTCATCATCTCTCTCTCCTACAGTCCCCCCAGACAAGGGTAACTTACGAGCAAAATGAGAGGTTGCTAACGGACCAATGACTGATGTAATTAACATCAAAACCACAACACTGTTAAACACAGAATCAGGAATTAAACCCGCATTGAACCCAGCTAACGCCGCCGCCAGAGTTGCCGCGACTTGAGGAATCGACAATGACCACATAGTCATCGTACTATTCCAGCTATAGCGATAGATGACTTTAATTGCCATCGAAGCAATAAATTTTGCAGTCACTAAAGTAAACACAATAGCAATCACAAATCCTAGATTCTCGGTAAAGCTCTCCATAAACGCCGAGAAGTCTAAAAGCAACCCCATCCCGACAAAAAAGAAAGGGATAAACAGGGTACTCCCCACAAACTCAACCTTATTTTCAACAGGACCCCGACCCACAACATCATTAACTGCTAAACCCGCCAAAAACGCTCCAACAATTTGGTCAACATTGATGATTTGAGCGCCAACTGCCGACAAAAATACTGCCAAGAGAATGAAGAGAAACTGATTACTTTCCTCATCACCTGTCCGTCTAAAATAGAGCTTTCCGGCTCGATCCAAACCCACCAAAACGGCTACCGTATAGAGAGCCAATGCAGTGATTTGAATAACTAAATTTGTCGCCGAAAAATCACCACCATGAATTGAAACACAAATCGCTAAAACTAATAACGCGGCAATATCGGTAAAAATGGTTGCACCAATCGTCACAGTTACTGCTTCATTTCCGGACACCCCAAGACGACTAACAATTGGATACCCTAAAAGTGTATGAGAGGCTAATAAAGAGCCAATTAGCACCGCAGCATTTAAGTCATAGCCAAACCTGGTTGCCATGAATGTTCCAGAAACTAACGGAATCGCAAATGTGGCAATCCCAAAGACCAAAGAGCGGTCTTTTTTACGCTGAAACTCTGCTAAATCAATTTCCAGTCCAGCTACAAACATCAGGTAAATTTTGCCAATGTCTGTAAACAATTTCATATAATCATCGGCAGGATTTAGAAGTCCCAAGCCATCATTCCCGAGAAAAACACCAGCAGTAATAAGTCCTACAAGTCCCGGTAGTCTCAAGCGCTCAAATAGAGGTGGAACAGTCAGAACCACTAACAGTAATACAGTGAAGGGAACGATAGGGGTATCGGGTAGCCATTGGGGTAGATTGTCCATGGATATGAGTTGTTAAAAATGAAAGGAACTGGCTGCCTGATTGTGATGTAAATATCGAGAACTTAATCGACAGAAGCTAGAGTTCTAGCAACGAATGACACTCGCTTAATTGTAGCTTTATTGTAAGCAAAAACTGCCTAATTGAAAAGTTAAGTCCCTAGGGTTCGATGAAACCAACGAATTTTTCTCCCCCAGAGGGGGGTCGCCTGAGCGATCGCGCGCCAGCGGCTCAGACCCGCAAAGATCCACAAACTGAGATCTCTGCTAAAATACGGATGCTTAATCCCCTCAAAACAGGATTCGTGTCTGCTTCTGCCCCCCTAACAGACTCCCTCGATCGCGCCCTCAAACAGTATTTTGGCTACGATCGCTTTCGTCCCGGACAACAGGCGATCATTGAAGCCTCCCTGCAAAACCGCGATCAACTCGTCATTATGCCCACTGGGGGCGGCAAATCCCTATGTTTCCAACTTCCGGCCCTATTACGGCCTGGGGTGACGGTGGTGGTTTCTCCCCTGATTGCCTTAATGCAAGATCAAGTCGATAGCTTACAGGCCAACGGCTTGGGGGCAACATTCCTTAATAGTACCCTCAACGGTCTCGAAGCTCGCGATCGCATCCGGGCCGTCCTTCAGGGGCAAATTAAACTCCTCTACGTCGCCCCCGAACGACTACTCAGCGACCATTTCTTGGACTTACTCAACCAGATGCGATCGCAAGCGGGCCTCTCAGGATTCGCCATCGACGAGGCCCATTGCGTCTCCGAATGGGGCCATGACTTCCGGCCCGAATATCGCCAACTCTCGCGGCTACGCCAGCATTACCCCGATGTTCCCGTCACGGCCCTCACC
>CAZXWM010000037.1:0-2094 GCA_964644215.1 uncultured Phormidium sp. | reverse complement strand
CCGCCAAGACATTATCCAGCAACTCTCCCTCAAACAGCCACAAGTCCATATCGCCAGCTTCTACCGCGCCAACCTGGCCTACGAAGTGCGCCCCAAAAAACGAGATAGCTACAATCAAATCTACCAACTGGTACGCCAAGGCGGCGCCGGGATTATCTACTGTCTCAGTCGTCGCCAAGTCGATGAACTAGCCGACAAATTGCGTCAAGATGGCATCGACGCTCTCCCCTACCACGCCGGGATGAGTGACGCGGATCGGGCCAACAACCAAACTCGCTTCATCCGCGACGATGTACAAGTGATTGTAGCCACCATCGCCTTCGGGATGGGGATCAACAAACCCGATGTGCGCTTTGTGATTCACTACGACTTACCCAAAACCCTAGAAAGCTATTACCAAGAAACCGGCCGCGCCGGCCGTGATGGGGAACCGGCCCGATGTATCCTCTTTCTCAGTTATGGCGATGTCAGCAAAGTCGAGTGGATTATCGGCCAAAAAGCCGATGAACACGAACAACGGATTGCTCGTCAACAGTTGCGCCAAGTCATCGACTATGCTGACAGCAGCGAATGTCGCCCCAGTATCCTGCTACGCTACTTTGGCGAAACCCTCGGCGAACCCTGTCAAACCTGTGATAACTGCCGCAATCCTAAGCCGGTGGAGGATTGGACGGTTGAGGCTATGAAGTTTCTTTCCTGTGTAGCGCGCTGTCGGGAACGGTTTGGAGTAACTCACATTATTGATGTGTTGCGAGGCTCGAAAAAGGAGAAAATTAAGAAATATCGCCACGATCGCCTCTCCACCTATGGGATTGGCAAAGATCGCACGGCAGATCAATGGCGGGCCTTAGCCCGAACCCTGAAACATCGTGGTTTTGTCGATGAAACTGATGATGGTTATCCGGTTCTCAAACTCAATGCCCTCAGTTGGGAGATTATGCGTAAACAGCGTAAGGTGGAGGTGGCGCTTCCCCGTTCGGTGAGTGCTTTAGAGGGCGATCGCCGCAGTCCCTTAGCCGCCGAAGCCGAAGCCCTGATGTTCCAACTGCGGGCCTTGCGCAAACAAATCGCCAATGAACGCTCCGCCGCACCCTACACGATTTTCCCCGACTCAACTTTACGGCTAATGGCCCAGCTACGGCCGCAAACCTTGGCCAACTTTGGGCAACTCTCGGGGGTGGGGCGCTATAAACTAGAGCATTATGGCGATCGCTTTGTGGCCCTGATTCGCGAGTTCAGCACCGGCCAAGCCAGCGCCCCCCCCAAGCGCTACGCCAGCCGCCCTACCACAACCGCCCTAGGCGAGACACACCGAGAAACCCTGGCCCTATGCCAACAAGGCAAAAGCGTTCAGGAGATTGCCCTGGCCCGTAATCTCTCCCCCAGTACCATTTATGGTCATCTCGAACGCCTCCTGCAAGCGGGAGAGGAGATTGATATAAATGCCCTGGTTCCCCAGGATCATCAACAGCCGATTCGTCAGGCGATTCGCGCTGTGAATACGGATAAGTTGAAGCCAGTGTATGAGTATCTTGGCGGCGTCTATCCCTATGAGGAAATCCGTTTAGTGAGAGCGGTGATTAAGCGGGAGGGCCATCGCTTCCCCCAAAACTCAGAACCCAGTTCCACTCATCTTTATAGTCTGGAGTTACATCAGAAAGGATTAGACATCGAGGCGATCGCCAAAGAACGCAATTTACGCCCCTCTCGCATTGTCCGTCACTTAGCGGAACTGTTGGAGATGGGGCAACCGGTGGATTTAGATCGGTTAGTTTCCTCGGAACAACAACGGGAGATTGAACGAGTCTGTGAACGGCATCCTGGGGCCACGTTAGAGGTGTTATGGACTTATGTGGGCGATCGCGTCTCCAAAGAAGCCCTGAGACTCGTCTATGGGGCTTGGCGTGCTAAACAGAGGCAACCGTCAAATTCGCCATAACGCCTCAACACGGCTCCCGTAAAGGTCCCTGCGTTGTGCCAATGACCTTTTTCAACTCATTGACTTTCTGGCGATCATTAACAACAATTATTCAAATCCTGGCTGATTTAATGACAATTCTGCTTCATCAATTTCCTGTTTTAAAGATTCTAAAT
>CAZXWM010000036.1:0-17972 GCA_964644215.1 uncultured Phormidium sp. | reverse complement strand
ACGGAGGATCGTGCCTTTCATATGGGTTTGATTCAAGTTATTCCCAAACCTGGGCAAAAACTCTGATGGAGGCGTTAAGTTACAATATTGTTTTGGCTATGAAATGCCACCCCAATTGTGAACCTTTTAAACCCAATCAACGGCTGAGAAACCGAGTGTCTCCAAGACACCCGGTTTCTGGGTTCGCCCAGGTTGATCGCGATCGCCTAGCAACCCCCAGGACAAGGATTAAAACAGCGGACCTCATCCCCCGACATCTGGGATTGCAAAGATTCCTCCTCCAGATTCGCCCACCAGACTTCCCGAACCTCGGGATAATACTCAGAATCTTCATAACCGCCACTGGTCACGATCGCCATCATCTCAGGAGAACTCTCCCCATCCAACCGTTCACAAGTCGGTGTCCAAGATTCTCCCGCCCCTAAGGGAGGATAGACGGCTTCGGCATCCACGATCGCAAACACCGGATAGGACCCCCCGCCAGGAGTCGGCACATCCTCTAGGTGTTTTTCCAAAAGGAGAACCCCCTCGATCTGATCATCTTCACTTTGAACAAATTGCAAGGCATAGCCACAGATTTGACCGCTGGCATCCTCTAAACAGCGGCCAAAGGACTGCCAATCGGGCATAACGCCCCCTTCTATCCCCTCCCGTTGTTGTGCCGTCCAACCGAGCCACCAGTCCAAATAGCGTACAATCGCCCCAGCCATGGCCTGACGCCTCGTATCACCCTGTTGGGCAAATCCCTCCGCTGCCTCATTGAGATCGGCGATCGCCCCCTGCCAGTCCTGGGTTTCGGTTCGGTCTAGGGCGCGATCGAATAGGGTTTCGGGATGAGTGGCTGGCGCTGAACTTTGGGCCAATTCCCCCGAGGATGCCTCAATTTCTCGGTCTCTGGGAGTCGGACCACAAGCGGCCACTGCAACCGTCATCGCCAACAGGGTTATCGTTGCGAAACTGTTTAAACCGCTCATCTTAAACCTCTCATCAATGCCTCACTTTCCCATGTCAGACCAACTTGTACCAGTTTGCAAAAAATTAGGGGCAAACAGTCTTTCGCCCCTAATTTAACCCCTAAGCATCCTCAGGAGTAATCACCTCTGGTTTAAGATCCCGTTCCATCAAGGCCGCGACCGCTTCCTCGGGAGTAATTTGATTGTTGAGCAACCGATAGACTTGATAGGAAATTGGCACTTCAATGCCCTGTCGCTTGGCTAAATCAATCAAGACATTCGTCGTATTGACCCCCTCAGCGGTACTCTGAATTTCCTCTAGGACTTGGTCCAAGGTTTTATGTTGCGATAAGCCAAATCCCACCCGATAATTACGGCTGAGACTACTGTTACAGGTCGCCAACAAATCCCCTAATCCTGCCAATCCCCAGAAGGTTTCCGCTTCAGCCCCCAGGCTGGTTCCCACGCGGACAATTTCAATCAAGGCTCGTGTCAGGAGGGCAGATTTGGCATTGATACCTAAGTCTAAACCATCGCAGACTCCAGAGGCGATCGCCATCACGTTTTTTAGGGTTCCACCCAGTTCAGTTCCAATGGGGTCAGTATTGGTATACACCCGAAAAATATCCGAAGAATAGGCTTCTTGAATCGTCTCAGCGGCCTTGATATCTCGACTGGCGGCGATGGTGGCGGCGGGGAGTTCTTTGTCAATTTCCTTGGACAGATTTGGTCCCGACAAAACCACCACCGGATGGTCTGGGAAGACGTCTTGCCAAATTTGTGAGGGAGTGCGGGTTGTGGAGGGTTCTAAGCCCTTGGTGGCGGTGACAATAATGGTGTTTAGCGGTAAGCCAATTTCCTGTACCTTATTGGCGGTTTCAGCGACACCTTTCATGGAGATTGCTGATAGCAGAACATCAGAATCGGCGATCGCATCTTTTAGGGTGACATCACCGCGACGAGACCAAAACTGAACCTGATTGTCGCCATATTCAGCTAGTCTCCCCAAGGCGGTTCCCCAAGCACCTGTTCCCAGAATTGTAATATGTTTAGTCATTGTGTTGTGATGAATCCTAACGAACTACCATCAATCATGTATCCGTTATAGTTTATCTCAAATTGGCAACGAAATTGCCAATTGTGAGAGCCTCCGCAATCGTCAAGCCAGCGAGGTTCGATGGCTCAACCCTTTACCAATGATGCTCTTCTCCGAGTAACGTTGTGGCCGCCTGTGCGGTTAGGGGTCTTGAGAAATAATAGCCTTGTCCATACTCACAGCCTAAATTGCGGAGTTGTTCGACATGAACGGCTGTTTCGACTCCCTCTGCAATGACCTTCATATTTAGGCTATGAGCTAAAGTAACAATCGCTTGCACAATTTCTCGCTCATCGTTATCTTCGTCAATTGGATCGACAAAAGAACGGTCAATTTTAAGAATGTCAACGGGTAGGCGATGTAGGTGACTTAAGGATGAATAGCCAGTGCCAAAATCATCAATACTTAACTGAATTTGTCTAGTTTTAAGCTGCTCTAAAATTGTTTTAGCGACTTCATAGTTACCAACAATTGTACTTTCAGTTATTTCTAACTTTAAAAAACGACCATCGAGTTGAGAGTCTTTTAAAATGTCATCAATACGATTGAGTAAGTCAATTTGAGCAAATTGTTTGACGGATATATTCACCGAAACGGTTAAGTTTTTGGCATGAACATATTGACATTGCCATTGCCGAAGATAGGTACAAGATTGACGCAAAACCCATTCACCAATGGGAACAATTAACCCGGTTTCCTCTGCCGCTGGAATAAACTCCGCCGGAGAAATTTGCCCCCGTTCTGGATGATGCCAACGTAGCAACGCCTCGAAGCCAACAATTCCTCCTTTTTGTAAGTCCACAATGGGCTGATAATTTACCTTAAACTCACCCCGTTCTAAGGCTCGCCGGAGGTTGGTTTCAAGTTGGAGGAAATTGACGGCGCGATCGTGCATTCCTGAGTCAAAGACTCGATAGCGCCCTTTTCCTAAATCTTTGGCGCAGTACATGGCCGCATCCGCATCCCGCAAGAGATGTTCAGGCTGGGTATATTGAGAGGTTCCTAAAACAATACCAATACTGGCACCAATAAACACTTCATGACCATCAACATGGAAGGGTGCAGTGAGTTGTTGTTGGATAGTTTCGGCGGTTTCAATGGCATTGTCGATGCCGTTAATTGGGTTGAGGAGAATTGTAAATTCATCGCCCCCTAAGCGAAATAGGGTATCAACGGGACGTAAACAGAGTTCTAGGCGATCGGAAATGAGACTGAGGAGGCGATCGCCGGTTAAATGTCCCAACGAATCATTAACCACCTTAAAGCGATCGCAATCAATAAACAAGACCGCAAAACGATAGTCATCATTCTTGAGAGTTTCCTGGAGAGCGCCTTCCAACTTTTCCATCAATAAGACTCGGTTCGGCAAGCCCGTCAAAGAATCATGCAGAGCCATATACATCAACTGCTCCTGCACCCGTTTCCGCTGCTGAATTTCCGCTTGTAATTGCGAGTTAGCCGTCTCTAACTCAGCGGTCCGTTTTCGCACTCGCTCTTCGAGCTTCTCATTTAACTGACGCACCTCCGCCTCAGCCAGAGCGCGATCGCCAATTTCTTGTTGTAAGCGTTGATTCTGTTCCCGGAGTCGTTGCTGAAGATCCCGAATCGTCAACTGGTTACGAACCCGCGCTAACACTTCCTTGAACTGAAAGGGCTTAGAAATATAATCCGTTCCCCCCACCGTAAACGCCTTGACTTTATCGAGCGCATCATCAAGGGCGCTAATAAAAATAACCGGAATATCACAAGTTTCGCGATCTTCCTTGAGAAAGCGGCAGACATCATAGCCATTCATCCCTGGCATCATGATATCGAGCAAAACGAGATCCGGTTTGCCATAGCGCGCTCCCTCAAGTCCCGTTGAACCATCAACGGCGACACAAACCTCATACCCAGCACGAGTTAGAATCGTGTTGAGTAATTCAAGATTGGCCGGGGTGTCGTCGACAATCAGGATATTGCCTTTCGGGGGACGCTCAGAGCTACTCATTACAGCTTTATCCAAAAATGGGGGCGAGGAGAACGGAACTAGAGTCGAGATTCAAGTGGGCTGGGGATTCTGGGACAATCGAGAGGATAGTCTATAACCCTTGTCTAGCACGTTAACCCTCATTTTAGAAAAAATCTAGGGGCTTGAAGATGACAGCCGTCACTTAACAGTCATCAACTGAGCGAATCTGACTGACGTCGGGAGTATGTCACTAACGTTACTCATGAGTATCCCTTTTTTGTACATCTGATAGGAGAGACCAATCGTCTGAAGGGGAATCGAGATGGACATCCGGTGCAATCACAACCTGATTCCCTCCCGAGGCTTTGGCGGCCCGAACGGCAATTTCAGCGGTGTCTCGGAGGGAATTGGGGTCAAGATTGGGATGGGGAAGATCACAAGCAATGCCAAAACTTACCGTCAGGGAGGTAGGGGTTAACTGAGTCGAAATAAAGCGTCGTGCTTGTTGGCGCAGGCTTTGGGCGATCGCCCGTCCTTGACGACTATCTAAATGGGGTAACAGGATCAAAAACTGATCCTGTTGGCCACGAATCAAACAGGCTCCTCGACGGGTTAGACTATCTCGCCAGGCCTCAGCCAAGGTTTTTAGGGCGCGATCGCCAGTGTCCTGGCCATGACGGTCACAGTAGGCACTAAACTGATCAATATCTGCCAAAATTAACGTCAGAGGTAACTGAGTGTTTAACAAGCGTGTCCATTCATAGCGAAGACGAGCTTGGAAGCTGTCAAGATCTCCTAACCCGGTGAGGCGATCGCAACTAAACACCGTCCCCTGATGAGGATAACGAGGCAACTCCATCAACAACAGTACATTGGCAATTTTCTCCAACCAAGCCAGTTCCTGAGGCTGCCAATTGCGAGCCGTCACCGCCTGATGGAGTACGATCGCCCCCCAAATCTGACCTTGCTGATAAATCGGCAGCAACACACAGGCCTTCACCCGTTGTTGAGCCAAAATCACCGCATCATCAGCACTCAAATGGACATAATCAAGATTACATAACGCCAACACATCCGGCGAAGGCTTCGACACCAAAGAAAATAAATCCGGGGCCATAGCGGCGCGATGATGACGATCGCCCCCATCTTCGGCCAGAGGAATCGTATTGCCATAAGCATCATAGCGATAGGCCACCACACTCAACAATCCCAGTTCCCGACGAATCCCCACCACCGCTTGTTGAAAGACCACCACCGGCGGTTGTTTGCCCAAAATGGCTCGAGTGAGGTTGGTGAGATGTTCCTCCCGACGTAGCTGATGATTGGCCTGGCGTAAACTCTGCTGAAGCTCATCGCGATCGCTGCGTAGCCCCAGATTCCCCTGTTCTAAATCCCGAATCCGCCGTTGCAGGAACGCCCGATGTTCGGCGGTTTTGGGCAAACTAGAGCGGCTGCTATAGTGATGGCGACGGGTACTGAGAACGGCAACCTTTTCAATGCCCTGAAAGATCGCCCATTGACGCAACAACTCGGGAATCTCGGCCGCCGGAACCGGGCGGCTAAACAGATAGCCCTGGGCTAAATCACAGTGAATCGACTTGAGAAACTCAGCCTGTTCATGGGTTTCGACGCCTTCGGCCAAGACAATTAGATTCAGTCCTTGACCTAGAGCGACAATGGTTTTGGCGATCGCCGCATCACTAGCATCCTGAGTCAGATCGCAAACAAAGGAGCGGTCAATTTTCAGGGTATCGAGGGGAAACTGTTTAATAAAACTCAAGCAGGAATACCCCGTACCAAAGTCATCCATGGCAATTTGCACCCCCATCTCCCGCAATCGCCGCAACACCGAGATGCTCAACTCAACATCTTTCACAGCCGTCGTTTCCGTGATTTCGAGTTCCAGATAAGCCGGCTTGATTTGAGTCTCTTCGAGAATCTCGACAATGGTTTGCAACAAATTCGGCTGTTGAAACTGACGGGCCGAGAGATTGACCGCCATTTTCAGGGGTTTAAAGCCCATATCGATCCAATCCTGATGTTGCTGGCAGGCCGTTCGCAGTACCCACTCGCCAATGGCTCGAATGGCCCCGGTTTCTTCGGCGATGGGGATGAAGCGATCGGGCCGAATGTTGCCCCGTTCGGGATGTTGCCAACGAATTAAGGCTTCGACGGCGACAATTTTGCCGCTGGCTAAATCGATTTGGGGTTGGTAATGTAGGCAAAACTCCTGATTGAGAATCGCTTGTTCGAGATCGAGTTCCAGGGCCAGGTTATCGGCGCGGCTGCTGAGCATATCGGGATGATAAAGCCCGATAGTATTGCGTCCCTGCTGTTTGGCCCAATCGAGGGCGGTTTCAGCATGGCGTAGTAAACTATTGCTCTCTCGTCCATGTTGAGGGGCTAAGGCTAGGCCTAAGCTGGCACTAATGTAAAACTCCCGGCCGTCACATTCAAAGGGTAAACGCAGTTGTTTGAGGATTGACTCCGCTACGGCCATCACGCCGTTATGACAGCTTTGGCTGCCCAACAGGAACACCAATTCATCGCCTCCCCAACGAGCCAGGGAGTCTCCCTCTTGGAAACAGGTGAGGAGGCGATCGCTCAGGGCTTTGAGGAGGCGATCGCCGACTTGATGGCCAAAGGAGTCGTTGACGGTTTTAAAGCGGTCAATATCCAGGAATCCCACGGCCATGGCGGTTTGCTTTTGCTGGGATTCGACTAAAGCTAAGGATAACTGCTCATCAAAAAGTAAGCGGTTGGGCAGTTGGGTGAGGGGATCATGGGAAACTTGATAGCGCAACATGGCGCTAACTCGATGTTGCACGACGGCAATATAGAGATGGACTCCGATTTGATGAGCCAGTTTTCGTTGGGCCTCGGTCCAGGGGGCTGTCTGATCGCGGTGGGCCTCTCGCCAGGCTTCAAAGGAGGCTCGTGGCCGCTGTTGTCGCTCATCGGAATTGGATTTGCCGGCCCACCAGACTTCGGTATCATGACCCCGACGACAGAGGCTAAGGTAGCCGACACATTGGCGATGGTATTGCAGCGGAATCACCAACAGCGATCGCACTGGAGTAGGAGTCAACAGGTCTTTGAGAAACCCTAAGGCGGGGTTTTGAGTCCAAGCCTCGGCATTGAGGGTAATGGGTTCAGGATGGGGGGAACTGTCTAAACTTAAGGGATTATAGCCGATGAATCCTGCTTGCCATTGGGGATGCTCTTCTAACTCCTCAACTACGGCCCCATCTCCCATGACCGATAACTCGCCTCCCTCCACCTCCGGTTGTGGGCAAAGGTATAAGCGGCCACCACTGGCGTCGAGGGCGTTGACGGCTTCTTGAAGCACCTGCTGTTGTAGGGAACTCCAGGGCAGGCGATCGTCGAGGAGTTCGGTGATCTGTTCTAGGGTTTGTTCGTAGCGCGTTGTTTCCCGAGTTTGTTCGAGTAGGCGGGCCTGGGTGATGGCGATCGCAATTTGATCGATGGCTAACTGAAGGATTTGTTGCTCGTAACGGGAAAAATGGCGCGGTTGGCTGTGGTGAATGCTGACGAGTCCCCAAAGTCCATTGCGTTCAAATAGCGGTAGCGTTAGGGTGGCCCGAACCCCCATGGCTTTCAGATAGGCTAGATGACAGTCACTGACAACTTCTTGGTAGGGGGGAAGCTTGGGATCGAGGGGAAACAGGGTTTTCCGAGCTGTGGCAGTATCAGCAATGATACATTGGCGAATACGGGCAAAGGTTTGCCGAGCTGTGGGGGGAATATCTTCAGCCGGAAAATGTAATCCGACTAAGGCCGGGAGGCGATCGCCCTGGCGGGCCTCGGCCACCACTACACCGCTCCCATCTTCCTCAAACTGATAGAGTTTGACGCGATCAATTCTCAACAATTCTCGGATTCCCTCAACACTACGACTCAGGATTTCTGACAAGTCTTGAGAGTTACGAATACTCCAGGCGATTTGATGGAGGATATCTCCGGGATCAGGAACGGTGTTGGACATGGGGGCTGGGGGCGTGTCTCGGTTTTGACCAATATTCTGGTTATGGTTTAATCGAGTCCTACTCTCTAGTCTGCCAGATTCACTCGAGGTTAGAGCAACAGATCCTCTAACCCTTTATATATTGTCATATTTGAGACTCCTCGTTCAAATCGAATTGAATCTGGTGGCTCTCAGAGAGGGCATCAACCCCAAGACACCTTCCTAATTCAACTTGAATACGTCGCAATTTTAAGCTAATTTTTGCTCTAGTTAAATTGCTGTTTTTTACCAATCTTGCGGAGGCGTTGGCGGCTTAACCCATTCGTCTTTTTGAGGTGATTTTTCTTGAACATTAAAGAACTTAGATTTAAAGAAACCCGCGAGTTTTTGCTCGGATTCTTTATCCTCAGATTCCTCTAAAAATTCCCCCTCCAGGGTCTCCTCTGGCTCCTCATTATCCTCCGCTGCGCTCATCGATTCCGATGCCGTGATGACCGCTTCTTCCTCATCGCTATCCTCGTCTAACGGGTCTGACCCCTCAACCGGGTCAGGGATTGAGGGAGAGTTTTCCTCCTCAGAGTCGAGCAATTGAGCCTCAGGGATATCTGGATCAGCAGTTTCTTTTTCAGCATTGTCCTCCGAGGAGATATCGCGTAAGGCCGATTTACTGTAGCTATAAGAATATACGGTTCCTTGTCGGTAAGCCGACACGGGTTCTTTATGAACTTCGTAGTTACCAACCGCAACTCCCGACGGATTCACCTCAGCCTCATTAGACTCTTCCTCATCATCGGGCCAATCCGCATCATCCCAAACTTCTGCCTCCGATTCCCCTAGTTCAGAGTCAGAGGAGTCATGACGGGTCCAGGGCCGACGTTGCTGGCCCTCCGACGAGGCCCAGCGCTTCTCGTCAGAGGGTACCGTCTTTGCCGGCGATGGCTCGGCCTCGGGTTCAAAACCCTTCTCATCGAGAGCAATCTCATCGAGATCATGATCTCGACGGCGACGCGGAGATGGCTGGGAGTCACCGGCCGATTCCATCGTTCTCGAAGCCTGGGTTGGGTTGCGATCGCCTCTCGGTAACAGCAAAGCCACAAACCCGGCACTAATCACTCCCGCCAGAAAGGGAATTAGGAGCCAAATCCCCAAGGGAAGGGCGATCAAGGTGATACCGAAAAAGGTAATCGATAGCGTTGGTGAGCTATTTTGAACCAGAAACAGTGCCAAAACCCCTAAGATAATCAAACCGGTTATGGGCAATTTAGACGTTCGCATGAGTTCACTGAGTGAAAACGAGTATGAATCCTCTATGAATCCTCTTTCCAGCGTCGCAATGGGACACAATCAATCTCAAAGCAATCAAGACTGCGGGCCACCACGAAATCCACGAGGTCTTCAATCGTACGAGGTTGGTGATACCAAGCCGGAATGGCCGGAACCACCCGCACCCCAGCTTCAGCCAGGGCCGTCAGATTCCGCAAATGAATCAGACTCAAAGGCGTTTCACGAGGTACAACTACCAGTTTACGGCCTTCTTTAATTTGCACGTCAGCGGCTCGTTCGAGTAAATCGGAACTCAGACCCTGAGCTAGTTTGGCCACGGTACTCATACTACAGGGAATCACCAGCATCCCCAAGGTGCGAAACGACCCACTGGCAATGTTCGCCCCCACGTCACTGGCGGGGTGACAGCGGAGACAGCCGGCCGTCTCTACTCCAGCCTGTTGACGCCAAAACTGTTCTTGTTGCTGAGGGTCTGCGGGCATTTTGATGCTATTTTCGGCCTGCCAAACCCGATAACTGGCTTTCGAGGCCACCAATTCGACGGAGTAGTTGGCACTCAGCAGATATTTCAGGGTACGCACGGCATAGATGAGGCCCGAAGCCCCAGAAACACCGATAATCAGGGGTCGAGAGAGAGAGGTCATGGAGTTTAAGGGGCAACAGGGTAGGGGCGTACCTTTAGGGCCATCTTCGGGCCACTCGATTGGACTTGGCCGCAATGCACTGGTTTAGGATGATGCTATTCTTCTTCACTGAAGAAGTTGTCATCATCGTTGGGGGGGGCTTCGCTGCCACCGCCGACGGGGGCGAGGTCAATTTGTTGACGGTAGTAGTCCACACTTTTGACTTGAACATCAACGCGATCGCCGAGACGATATTGTTTGCGATTCTTGCGGCCGACTAGGGTTTGTTGACGGGAGCGGTACTCATACCAGTCATCTTTGAGAGACGACACATGAACTAACCCTTCTAAACGAGGCGGGGCCATGCCATTTTCTCCGGCTTCGATTTCCACGAAAAATCCGTAGGACTGTACCCCTGTAATCAAGCCTCGAAACACCTCTCCTGTGCGCTCCTTCATGGCTCCGGCCTTTTGTAGACCATTGAGGTCATTTTCGGCTTCTAGGGCGAGACGCTCCCGCTCAGTTAGGGATACGGCTAACCCCGATAGATGTTCTTCGAGTTCACTCTGAACGCCGGGGGGGAGAACATTCCAGTTAATGTGACCATGACAGGAGGAATGATGGAGATTCACGGAATCCTTGGAACGGCTGGTGCGGCGATCGCGGCCTTGCTCGAAAACCGCATGGAGAACTTGCTGAATTACATAGTCTACATAGCGTTTTAAGGGCGCATTTAGGTGCGTGTAGCCCTCGTCGAGAGCTAAGCCAAAATGAACGCCGGGTTTGTTGCTGTAGTAGTGGGGGCGAATCACCGCTTCGAGGAGATAGTTGAGAATCTTCTCGTCATCGGTTCCGGCTACCTGTTCGGCGAACTGCTTGAAGTCACTGGGGAAGGCTTGTTCTTCGTCTTCGAGCCAGAGTTCGAGATCCATGTTTCCGGCCAGTTTGATGGCATCATGGACGTCATCGATGTCGGGTTGCAGTTGAATGCAATAGAGGGTTGGAACCCCTAAAGCGGTTAGGTGATCGGCAATGAGTTGATTGGCGGTGACAACAAACTCATAGGTGACGGCACCGATAATCGGTTGGGTATTAAACACCGGTGCGCCGAGAGGAACTTCGTCACCAAAATGGCTGCTGGCTTCGGGTAAGTAGAGATCAAACGATCCTCGCAGATAGCGTTGTTCGCGCAACAGTTGGCTGACTTGTTGCAATTCTTTGAGGGTAGCGGCGAGATCTTTTTCACTTTTGCTCTGGGGTTCGCTGGCGTCTTCGCCGAGGAAGGTTTGGGTTTCTTCGTAACTGACGAGGCGATCGAGTAACACAATACTCGGCTGGAGTTCGTATTCGAGGATTTCTCCCTGCTCATCGAGGGTAATCAATAGGGAAATGGCACCGCGATCGCCCTCTGGGGTAAATGAGGCCGCCTCAATCACCGCGTCGGGAAATAGGGGTAAGACAGTATCACCGAGATAGACGCTGGTTCCTCGTCGTCGAGCTTCCCGTTCAGCGGGACTATTGAGTTCAACGAGGCGGCCCACATCAGCAATGTGAATCCCCAGTTGCCATTGATCGCGGGCAAAACGGGTGAGACTATAGGCTCGTTCCACGCAGCCGGGACTGAGGGGATCTTCGACAAAGGCCAGGGTTTTCAGATGCCGTAAATCGAGGCGTTTTTTAGAGTCTTTGGCACTAATGTCCGGTGACAGGCCGCTGAGACTGTCGAGAACTTTGGCCGAAAAGGCCCGAGGTAAGTCATGTTTACAACAGACGATATCAATATCGTTGGCGGCTTCGGCATCACTACCGAGGACTTGCACGACGCGGCCTCGGGGTGGATTATCGCCGAGGGGATAACGTTGCACTTCGACGTGAACGAGATAGTCGATCGCATCTTTGAGGCGTTCGTCGGGTTCGAGGTGAATTTCAAATAAGAGGCGATCGTCGAGGGGAACGGCGCGAAATTCATCGTCAACGGCTTTGACACGAGCTAAGACGGAGGGATTGGCTCGTTCTAGGATTAGGTGAACTTCTCCTTCAGGAGAGCGACGACGACTGCCATCTTTGATGACTTTCACTAAGACGCGATCGCCGTTCCAAGCGGTACTCAGATAGGATTCGCGCACATAGATATCTTCAGCGCCTTCGGCATCTTGAATGGCAAAACAAAATCCTTTACTCGAACAGCGCAGTTTGGCTTCGACGAGGCCTTCATCGTCTTCGCGACGATAGCGGCCCCGTTCTTTGACTAAAATCCCGGTTCGTTCTAAAGCGTCGAGAGCAATCAGGAGTTTGCCTAAATCATCCTCGTCATCACAGGCGAGTTTTTTTTCTAGGACTTTGGGAGCCACCGATTTCTCGTCGGGGAAGTTGGACAACAGTGTTGCGATCGAAAAGTTCATGCAGTCGTCAATCCTTAAAATATTTTCTTAGTATTGGCAGCGTAGTCAGAGCTGTTTGGCAAACCAGGGGTTGAGGTTGATTGAAACGCCATCATCAGACCTCGAAAGGGGAGATTTGATCATGGACATTCGCACCTTGGTCGTTTTGGCCTTGACTTAGAGGCTCAGTACGGCGGGTTACTCCTATGCAGCGAGCCGCCGAGATTCCAGTGAGGTCTGAGCATGACCCGACACCCGACCGCCTGGGGGGTAATGTGGATGGCCGCAGCGAATCTCGCGACATCCCAGCAATTATATCTTATTAAGCCGCAGTCCAGGATAGCAGAGATTGGGGACGCTGGCCTGGATGACCTGGCTATTTTCTTGGGCAATCGTTTAGGCTAGAGTCGGTTGAGGGGTTATTTTGGCAGATTGAGCAGGAGTAGTCTGATGCTAGAAGAGTTTTATCGACGTTATCCCCTCGGACAGGTTTGGTCTGAGTTGATTACGATTCACGAAGGACAGTATCTGGTACGAGTGGTGCTATTTGACCGCGATCGCCCCTTGATGTCAGCCTTGGCTATGGGGATGTCCGTGGAAACGGCGGAAGATTTAGCACGGGAGCGATCGCTCTCCTTATTCCTGCAATCCCAGCCGCCACAATCTTCGATCTCTGTCGATTCACCCGATTCGCAACCATTAGAAACTAGACGTGATACCACCCCACCTCAAAATCTAGTCTCTACCCCCTCTATATCAACTAGAAATGTCTCTGATTCACCTAAAATAACTTCAACCGAGAAATTATCTTTTCCAGACGCAACAGAGCCATATAAGCCGCCAGTCTCCCCGGCCAAGCCTGAGCCACTGACTAAGCCTGAGCCACCCACCGATGACTCAGACTTGTTGGTACAAACGACCTTGGAGTTACGCCGTTTGGGATGGGATGCTGAGCAGGGACGGGTGTATTTAGAACAAACTTATGGCAAGCGATCGCGCCAACAACTGACTCGCCCAGAACTTGAATCCTTTTTGGAGTATCTTCAGGGGATAGGGGAATAGGGAGAAGAAAGGCAATAGGCAATAGGCAACAGGGAATAGGGAACAGGGAACAGGCGTTCACGTTCGGGATTTTGGTAAATCTAATAAGCGAGCGGGGTTGTCTTGAGTCATGATAGCCAGATCGGCCTCAGAAATTCCCTGATCTTGTAGTCCTTGCAGAAAGGCCTGATACCCTTGAATCGGGTTGGGGTCGTGGGGACGACCGAGATCCGTACTGAGGATAAAATGTTGAGCGCCAATCTCTTGGATGACTGTGGCCATCTCCTCTAAACTAACGTTACGCCAGGCTCGATGGGCCGGATCTGCGGCATTGGGTCCCATGAGCGTGTTGACATAATCAAGCTCTAAATAGGCTCCTAACTCCGCTAACCTCTTCATCTGCTCAAGATTTAAGCCTGGAACCTCGGCCATGGCGTGGGTAATCAGAAGTTTCTCAATCCCGAGTTCTCGGGCGCGACACACTACGGCTAGGACTTCCTGGGGGGAAACATGGCCCGTGGCTAAGACTAACTGGCGATCGCGCACCGAGTATAAGATTGTTTCTAACTCTGGAACTAGGCGATCGCCCTCTAATACCTCAATCCCTCCTGTTCCTTGTCCAAATGTCTGCCGATGATAGGCCGCATCAATCGTTGGTAGCCAAACCACCTTACCCCGTCCCCCCGGAAGACGACTCATCACCTCGACGGCTTGAGGATTTAAGCCACCCACCGCCTGATTGAGAACCACACCGCCAAATACTTCGAGTTCTTGGACAGTGGTTTGAGCCATCTCAGCGCGATCGCCGGTGGGGAAGACATGATTTTTCAAGACAACGGCCCGTAATCCCGCCGCCTCAGCCGCTTGCACCAATTGCAAATCATCCCAAAGGCGAGGAACCACATCGGGGGCTGTATGCACATGAAACTCGATCGCCCCCGATAGCGGAGATGACTCAGCAGCTAGAGCTTCAGGACTCACACCACACCAGACTAGGCCAGTCCAGACAATCAGGGCCAAAAGACCTTGAACCCGTCTAAATCTACCTGTGAATCCCTGCGTCGAAACATACCAAGATTTCCTCATCACAACTGGCTCCTACAACAACCCCACAGACATCTTGGCCTGGGATAACAACTCACCATAAAGCTCTTCTAAACGACTAATGTTCTTATCGAGGGTATAGCGTTCCAAGACTCGCTGACGGGCTTTATAGCCCAACAAATTAGCCATTTCCGGGTGATCTTGAAACAGCGGTAATAGGGTTTGTAGCTGACTGGTCACTCGTTGCGAATCCAAAACCACCCCGGCCCCGTCTTCGAGGACTTCTCCATCGGCTCCTGCATCGGTGGCTAAACAGGCGACTCCACAGGCCATGGCTTCTAATAACGACAACGAGAGTCCTTCAACCAACGAGGGCAAAATAAACACATCGGCCGCCCGCAAAATCTCAATACGGCGGCTCTCCTCGGCCACATAGCCGAGCCAATGAATTTGCTGAGCCTCAGAATAACTGGCCCGTAATGATGTAGCTAGGGGGCCATCGCCGACAATCAACAGTTGACTGTCAGATCTCATTGATGCAGATTTCCAGGCTTTGAGAAGAGCCTCGACATTCTTTTCCATGGCGATACGTCCCTGATAGACAAAGAGCCGTTCGGTTTTAAGTTGAGATTTCAGAGCTGAGGCTCCTGGAGCGTATTTGAGAGAATCTACGCCGTTGGGAATGACGGCGATGCGTTCGGGGGGAACTCCTAATTGGGCCAATAATTCCCGTTGAATCTGCGAGAAGACAATGGTGCGATCGTAATTGGCTAAAAATGGGGCGTAGAGTTGGTACATCAAGTGTTGAGTGCTTGATGTGAGATTGCGACGGCGGCGATCGAAGGGAGGATGAAACGTCGCCACTAGGGGCAATCCTAACTCTTGGCAAATTTCAGGTAAAACGAAATCCAGCGGTGACAGAGTTAGGGAAGCGTGAACCAAATCTGGTTTAAGTTGTCGCAGGGCATCGGCCAACACTCTACTGGATTTGAGGGTAGGAATGGTGTAGAGGGTGGACTTATACAGACAGGGAAGCGACACTTCATGAGCAACCGAGGGCGAATCGAGGCCCTCCCACTGAGTCTCAGAAACAGGTTGCACCGAAACCCCTGGTTCTGAGTCAGGACTATTTTGACAAAAGTGCAAAAAACTGACTCGATTATTTCGATCGAGTAGCGCGTTGGTAACCTCGCGGCTATAGGTGACGTTGCCACAAAACGGCGATTTTTTTCCAAGCCAAGCGATGTGCATTCAAATCGAGAAGGTGAATGGAATCTCGCAACCGCCCCAAGAACTCAACACTCTGTGAGAATGCTGATGAATGCAGGCCCGGTTAAGGCGATGCATTCAGGCGTACTCATCCGAGAGCAGAGGACAATCTGTCGTAATGGTGGAATGATAACCTTTACCAGCGAGGACTGTTCGATTGAGGGGAACGAGAACTTTTATCGGCAATATACCAGGTTATCAGGCCGCCTAGGGCAACGATAACCCCAAGACTTTGTAAAACGGGACTTAGGCCAAACTGGGCTTCAGCAATACTCGCCAGGGCTAGGGGCAGGGTTAAGGCAATGTTAACAGCATTGTTTTGCAGACCGAAGACTTTACCCCGTTGTTCTTCAGGGGTTTCGGCTTGAATGATGGTTTGCATGGGAATCCCCACCCAGGCGGCGGAGAATCCTAGGAGCGTGATCACAATTAGACAGGGAATCAGTTGACTGGTATAAAAACTTAGGCCGACCAGACAAACGGCTACACCAATGGAACCATAGAGGTTGAGACGACGGGGGACAAAGTTGGAGCCGATTTGGCCAACAATTGCAGCCCCGATGGCCATTCCTACACCATTGGCGGCGAGGAGGAAACCAAATTGTTCAGCCCGCAATTCGGGCATGATTTCGGCGACGCGAACGGCTAACACGGCTAGGGCGGCAAAGGCACAAAAGAGGATAATTAACTGGATTAAGGCGCTGCGTACGCGGGGTTTGTCTCGCAAGACGGCCAGCCCAGTTTTGAGATCCTCCCAGACTTTGGTTTTGGCTCGTTCTTTGACGTCAACTTTTTCTCGCACTTGCATCAGCAGCAGTAAGATGCCGGAGAGGACGTAACTGGCACCGACAACGATTTCTTCGCTGTAGTTGAGATTCCCTAGGAGTTGGTTGGCGAAGGCTAACACCGGTTCCCCGACGGCAAAGCCGATAATGACTGAGGCCATCATGGTGGTGGTATAGAGGGAGTTGGCCGATAGGAGATGTCGCCGTTTTACGAGCAGGGGAATGGCGGCTTGTTCGGCGGGGGCAAAAAATTGGGTTAGGGTCGATACTAGCAAGGTGACGCCTAGGAGCATGATGAAGCCGAGGGGAATGCCGCCGAATAGGGTTTGTCCTTCGGAGAACCACACCAGTAGGGGCAATAGCAGTACGAATCCTCCTCGCAGGATGTTGGTGGTGACGAGAACGTCTTTTTTGTGCCAGCGATCGACGAGAACTCCGGCGATGAAGCCAAAGAGAACGGCGGGGATGGTAAAGGCAATGGTAATGGCAGACACCCAGCCGCTGATGCTTTGGCCTTCGGCTTGGAATTGATTGGCCACGAGGGCGATCGCCATGACAAGATAGACTTTGTCGGCAATCTGCGAGAAGACTTGCCCACCCCAGAGGGTTAGGAAGTTATGATTTTTGAAAACGGGGAGAAATCCTCGTTCTCCATCATCAGGCTGATCGTTGGGGTGATCATTGGTGCGATCGCGGTGAGTCTCTCGGGCGTCAGGCGGGTTCGTGTCGGGCAAGGGTGTCATAGGGGTAGCAACGGCAGAGTAATGAAGGATGAAGGTCACGTTGGCTGGGTATGAGACGAGGCAACGTAACTGTTTATTAAGGTAGCAGAGCGGATTGCTCGTCCCAAATGATGCTGGGTGTATTCTCGCAGGATTTGTTCGATCGCGATCCAAGCCGCTTCCTGGGTTAGAGTGGATTCACACAGATGCGGTTGGGAAAGCTGTTGCAACAGGGCTAATTCCTGGCCGTTGAGATAGCGGTTTGGGGTGGGGGCGAAGGCGGCTTGGTTGGCGAGGGCTTCGTAGTCGTCTGTGTTGCTTGCTTGAGACTGCTGTTGGTGTTGCTGATGGTGGTGCAGTTGTTCGAGGGAGACAATGCCCCCGGAACGGGTGCTAAATCCGACTTCCGGGTTGGCTTGGCTGAGATTCGGGGTGAGGGCGGTTTGCGATAGGCAGCAATAATGGACTTGTGGGGCAATGCCGCCGAGGGCTAATAGGTGAAAGATGCCTTGGCATAAATGGCCTAAGACATGGGCGAGGGGAGGGTTGGCGGGTAAGCGTTCGAGACGTTGTAGATGTTCGATGAAGAGGCTAAATAGTTCCGGTTGGGCAGTGTCGTCTAAGGCTTGGTTGAGAGCAATTTCGGCGAGATATTGACTGGCGGTGAGTCGGCCGAAGTCGCGGCTGAGGCCTGGGTAGGAGGCGAGGGTTTCGGCGTGGTGGATGCGATCGAGGGATTTTCCGGGTTTCAGCATCAAGTCGTTGAGGACAAAGAGTCCCATCCGTCCGCCCAGTTTGGATTTGGCGGCCCGCGATCGCCCGGCGACGACTCGTAACA
>CAZXWM010000035.1:0-18019 GCA_964644215.1 uncultured Phormidium sp. | reverse complement strand
ATACGGGAATTACGGTTTTGGTCTTGGTGAGTATTCGCGGCGATCGCGATGTCAATGAGGTCAAACTGCAAAATGAACTGACTCGCCGCGCTGGGGATTATAAGGCTAACGCCCTGATGTCTCTGGAGGTTCCTGATGCCGAGGCGCAACAAAAATGGGCAGCCAAACCGCTGCCTCTGGGCTATATTGCCCCCGATTTAAATGATGATTGTATTCAATCTCAAAAACAGCTTCATCCTAAGTTTTTACGCTTAGGAGATAATACCGTAAAAGACTTGACAAACTTCGTAACAGGTGCTAATAAAACGGGCTATCACGTCGTAGGAGCCAATTGGGGGCAGCAGTTCACCTGTCCGGCTTTGCTGGATTTAGACAAGGCCATGGCGGGCGATCGCAGTCTCAAAAACCCCCAGCTAACCCTACAAACAGCCCGAGGCATTGAAGTGGGGCATATCTTCCAATTGGGAACCAAGTATTCCCAAGCCCTGGGTGCGATGTTTACCGATGAAAATGGTAAAGGCAATCCGTTGGTGATGGGCTGTTATGGAATTGGCGTGTCGCGTTTAGCCCAATCGGCGGTGGAACAGTCCCATGATAAAGATGGCATTATTTGGAATCCGGCGATCGCCCCCTATCATGCCATTATTACCGTTCCTAATATCAACGTCGAAGAACAGATGCAGGTGGCCGAACAACTGTACGCAGAACTCAACGCCGCCGGAGTCGAAACCCTCCTCGACGATCGCAAGGAACGGGCCGGCGTGAAGTTCAAAGATGCCGATTTAATGGGGATTCCCTATCGTGTCGTCACCGGCCGGGCGATCGCCAACGGGAAAGTTGAAGTCGTACAACGGGCCAGCCAGGACAAACAAGAATTGGAGATTTCCCAAGTGGTTTCAACCCTGAAAACCTGGCTTGAAGCGAGTCAAGGTTGAGGAGGGGTAGGTAATCCCCTCCCCGGAGGGCGGAGTAGGTTCTCCGGTGTTCCCTGTTCCCTGTTCCCTGTTCCCTGTTCCCTGTTCCCTATTTCCTAAAACTCGTAATTCTCGTCCCCCACCCATAAACTAATGGGAACCGCATGAGCGCGATCGCTCACCTTAACCTGAACCACAAAAGATTCCGGTTCATCCATTTGAATTTGACGAATGTGATTGTTGATATCATTGCGTTGATCTTCGGGCATATAATAGCGTTCCAAGCCGTAGAGAATTTGCCAATTGCGGGCTTGTCCCTGTAGGGTGATTTGGTTCGCGGGTAGCTCCTCGGGAGGCTCTGAACTGACAGCGACAGGAGTCCAGGGGAGGGGCGGTTCGCCGGGATTGGCGGCCTCGCTGGGTTCTTCGAGAATGACGTAAAAGTCGAGCGAATTGCCCGAGTAAGGGGTGAGGGAATTAAACACCTCATCACCGCCGGGAAGTTGCTCTAACACCTCTCGCTGAGAAATCTCATAATTGAGGGTTTGATAATAGCCTCGCAGGAAATCATAAGGGTCAACGGGAGCCGTTTGCAGGACTACGGGAGTCCCCGTCATGACCGTATGAGCGTCGCGCGCGGGAACCGCCAAAATGAGAAATCCCTGTAACAACAAGGGTAGCCAAAAACGCCATTGGGGAATACGAGGTTTGGCCGACTGAGGTTGTAGCTGAGGTTCAGTCTTGGGAGTTGTGGTAATCGTTGGCTGAGTCATGAGTTGTGTTCCTGGAGTTGCGATGGAGACAGTCGTTTTGTGTGTTCGATGTTGCGTTCAAACCAAAGTCCGGCTAGAATCACACCCACGCCACAGGCCGCAAAGACGATCGCCTTGGTAATCAGGCCAGTGTTATATTCCAAGGTACGCGTCATAATCCCGACAATGAGTAGGATCATGCCACTCCAAAAACTGCGACGACTTCCCAAGGCCAGTCCATCGCGGATGGCGGCGATGGAAATGACGAAAAAGAGAATGTTGAAGAGTAATGGCCCAATGACGGCGAGGGGGGTGAGGTTTAAATGGATGTAAAGACTGCCCCCAGTTAGGAGTATCATGATCGCGATGACTCCGGTATTGAGCGATCGCTCCTGAGTCAGACTAAAATTCGCCAAACGACGGCCCAGTTTCAGCCACAGCCAGATGGCTAGACTCGAACAAATCAGGAAATCGGCCATCACATGAATCGCCCAGGAGAACCTGAACAAATCTGGAAGGGTTGAGATCGAGGCCCAGGTGTTGAACGAAAAAATGTAAAAGGTAACTGCCAGCCAAATTAAGGCGAGATTACGGGCGATCGCCTGAAATGAGGGTTCAATCCATTTTCTGGGAGATTGGGCGCTATAGGCCCACAGAAGCGCCGCTGGAACCACGATCGCCACCTCTAGCTTCCAGGTGGCGATCGCCGTCAGGTTCAGGAAAAATGACAGGCCAAACAGCAACGTCCCCAAGCCAAACGTCAAGCGAGAGCGGCTACGATGAGCGAGGGGCAAAAACAACACCAGGCTCAACAGGGGCATATGGACAATCACCAACTGATAGAGTGACAGATCACTCACATAGATGGCGTCGAGAGTCCCCCGTAGGTAGCCAAACCCCACTAACAGCAACGATAAAACACTCAACGCGGGCATCGCCAAACTCAAGGCCATCACCCAGACGGCGAATCCCCAAACCAGACAAAGTTGGTAAAGTTCGCCCGTCTGGTGAAACATCTGGGAGACGAGAGAAATGTTGGCCCCTAACGTCAATCCTCCCAAAAGAAGTAACGCCGCTCCCAGTTTTTGTACGCCATTTTTAGCCGGCGATCGCCATAAATAAAAGCCAATCGTATTAATGACCAAAAAGGTCACCATTAACAAGATGACCTTGACCTCGCGGCTCCAAACTGTCCAATTAGCCGCTACAAATGTAATCACACCTAAGCCCAGAAGAATGCCTCCTAGACTAATTAGGATAGTCGTAAACTGACCGCGAGCCTGAGATTCAATCTCCTCAAACTCATAGCGATCAGCAAGTTTGCCGTATAGTTGGGCATCAATTAAGCCCTCATTCCACCATTGCTCCGACTCTTGACGAAGTTGGCGGCGAAATTTTTCTGAAGCCATATCAGACTGACTCCCATTATGATCAGGTTCTCCTCAGCATACGCTCGGATAACCGATATGACCCTCGGGAATAGACAGTTTCTTGATGGGAAAGAAAAAGCAAAACACCTGAAAAACTGTCCCAGGACGTTCCCCAAACACCCTTAAGAAGAAGATTGCATGAGAGGATTTTCATTTTCATCCACTCGGGGAAGTCCTAAACTATAGTTACGAACCGGCGCACCGAGGTTATAGCTGAGTTGGCCCTGTTGCAACATCGATCGCACAAAATGCTCTAAATCCGAGCCAATGCGGCGGATATTGTACTCATTCAAATCCTGGCCCGCACTCGCTGCCACTAACTCCTCAAACTTGTCATACACCTGTTGCACCGTCTCATCGGTCCAAACCAGTTCATTATCCGGATCGATGTCTAGGGTCAGTTTATCGGGGCTAGGGACGATATCTCTTCCTTCGATTTCAGCCGTAAAAATGCGAATGTGGCGAGTCGTAGATTTGAGCAGCACAGGTGGGATGGACATAGAACAATAAGTAAAACAACAAAGTGAATCGGTAAACCGACTGTAACCACCATTTGCAGGCAGGTTAACTCGCGGATTGTACCGATATTGTAACGGTCTGTTGCCGGTGCAGACAATGTTTCTACCGGTGAGAGGAGGAGATCCGGCGAGACTCCTGCTAGGATTGAGGGCAGTAGTTGGTCATAGTTCAAACAAAACGACGTGAAAGACCCGTTTGTGCGATCGCCTCGTCTGGTCGATCCAGCAGACAACATTGTTCAGCAAGCCCGCCAGGGAAGTATTGCCGCCATCGTTCAGGTGTTGAATGATAACCTGACGGATCTTGGCGTGCGGACTCGGGCCGTGTTTGCTGACGGTTGGCTGCAACTTCTGTGTGAATCTCCCCAGGCTGAAAGCCTGAAGATGGAAGAAGTGGTTGAGCGGATTCAAAGTATCCTGGAGCGGATTTCGCCACGCAATATTCGCCGTGTCAATGTCAATTGCCGGATTGCACGAGAAGAACAACTCCTATGGCTCGATGAAATTCGTCGCGATCCTGACAATCAACTGTTATGGTCTGAGCCGATCTCGATCCGACGGCCAAATCTCTTCAAACGGCTCCTGACGACCTGGCGCACTCCCACAGGTCCTCGTAAGGTGGCCCTCCCTCGGCGGCTACAACCGTCACAACCTCGCAACCCCGATCGCGATCGCCAAACCTTGATTGGGTTAGTTATTGTTATTCTTGTGTTGCTCCTCGGTGGGGTTTGGGCCTACCGGACTTGGATTGTTTCCTTACCCTCAGATTCGACGGATATTCCCCCTGACGCTCCAGAAACGCCTCCAGAAACATCTCCAGATACACCTCCAGATACGCGCCAAAATACTCCTTCCCCACCGCCGGCTACTCAAGCCGATCCCTTTGCTCAAGCGGTCATGCTGGCAGAACAAGCCTCTTTTGCCGGGCAAACAGCCCAAAGCCGAGCTGAATGGCTCGATTTAGCGGCGAAATGGCAACGAGCCGCTGATCTCATGGCTGAGGTTCCCCCAGATGATTCGCGTTACCGAACGGCTCGCGATCGCACTCAACTCTATCGCCAAAATAGTCAAGTCGCTCAACAACGCGCTGAACAAGTTGATCAAGTTACAGATTAGCTGTTCTTTAACTCGGTGGATTCCCATTTTCGCTGTCCTCCCCGTCTTCTGAATCAGTTTGGGGTGTTTCTGTCTCAGGCGTTTCTGTCTCAGGCGTTTCTGTCTCAGGAGTGTCTGTCTCAGGCGTTTCTGTCTCAGGAGTGTCTGTCTCAGGAGTGTCTGTCTCAGGCGTTTCTGTCTCAGGCGTTTCCGTCTCAGGCGTTTCTGTTTCAGGTTCATCAACCTGTGGCGGCGTTGGTAGCGGTTGTGCTTGCCAATCCTCGGGAGAACGATTTACAGCATTTTCGATGTTGAGAGGTAAGAGGAAAACAGAAACCTCTTCACTCTCAGTCGTCTCAGTCGTCTCGTTGCCATCACTAAGCTGAGAATCTGTCTCAGAATCCGTCTCAGAATCCGTCTCAGCATCTGGTTCAGGGGTTCCTTCAGCCTCACTGTCTTGGCCATCATTCCCAGAGCGAATCAAACCATAGACAAAACTGCCCGTAAAATCGCGATCGCCCACCCATAACTCCTGACTCTCTCCATTGTCCAACTCAATCCGCAAGCGAGCGCGGGGAGTTTCTAACCCATACTCCGCTAAATTGGCTTCACTTGTCACAATCGGGCGATCGCTGCGAGCATTATCTAAGACCATCAACAGAAACGACACATAAGCATCATTAGCCGGATAGTCTTGAGGCTCAGCCTCACCTTCCTCAACCAGTACCGCTTGCCAATCCGTCGTTGTAAAACTCGTCTCATCCTCCGAGGGAATCTCCAACGGCTCCTCAAGCCGTGTTAACTCCAGAGTATAGTCCTCGCGGCGCAGGGTCATCTGACGAATCGCCTCAACCTCAAACTTAAAGGCTCGTTGCTCTTCCTGGCGTTGACGCTCCAATTCTGGGGCGATCGCGCCCTCATACAACAGCACCCCGCCACCAAAAATCACCGCCAACAGCAACAACACCTGAGTCGATCGCTTCAATTTCATCACTTTCTCCTTAACACGTCGGATTAATACCAACCCCGAAGCCGATAGAATAACAAATAGCCCTCGTCTCTAGTCCTCGGCTCTAGGTTGAAGCTACAAACCCAGGCCAGCGATCGTAGGGCAGCTTTCCCCATCGCACAACACATAACATCTACATTTCATCGACATTTATGGATATCCAGAACGGCTTTGTTGGCACCGTCGGCAACACTCCCCTGATTCGTCTCAACAGCTTCAGTGACGAAACCGGGTGCGAAATCCTCGGAAAAGCCGAATTTCTCAATCCTGGAGGATCAGTCAAAGACCGAGCCGCCCTTTATATTATCGAAGATGCCGAAGCTCAAGGCCATCTGAAGCCTGGCGGAACCGTCGTTGAAGGCACAGCCGGGAATACAGGCATCGGCCTGACTCATATTTGTAACGCTAAAGGCTATAAATGCCTCATTATCATCCCAGAAACCCAGTCCCAGGAAAAAATGGAGGCTCTGCGTACCCTAGGGGCCGAGGTTCGGCCGGTTCCGGCGGTTCCCTACCGTGACCC
Organism: uncultured Phormidium sp.; assembly: GCA_964644215.1. Taxonomy (GTDB): domain Bacteria; phylum Cyanobacteriota; class Cyanobacteriia; order Cyanobacteriales; family Geitlerinemataceae; genus Sodalinema. The sequence goes on along the minus strand of CAZXWM010000035.1, from coordinate 11,778 downwards.
CAATAACTACGTTAAACTCTCGGGTCGTCTGGCAGCGGAAATGGACAATGCCATCTGGGCCAATCAGTTCGATAATACCGCCAACCGTCGCGCTCATTATGAAACCACAGCCCCGGAAATTTGGGCGCAAACTGACGGAAAAATTGATGCTTGGGTCTCCGCCACAGGAACCGGTGGCACCTATGCCGGCGCCGCCATGTTCTTTAAGGAGAAGAATCCCCAGGTGAAATGTGTCGTGGCTGATCCTATGGGAAGTGGCTTATATAGCTACGTCAAAACTGGCGAGATCAATAGCAGTGGCAATTCGATTACCGAAGGAATTGGCAACAGTCGGATCACTGCCAACATGGAGGGTGCGCCGATTGATGATGCGATTCAAATCGACGATACCGAAGCGCTGCGCGTTGTCTATCAACTGTTACAGAAAGATGGCCTGTTTATGGGAGGCTCTGTTGGTATTAATGTGGGAGCAGCGATCGCCTTAGCCAAGGAACTCGGCCCCGGCCATACCATTGTGACGGTGTTATGTGATAGTGGCTCTCGCTATCAATCTCGGCTCTATAACTCGGACTGGTTGGCGGCAAAAGGTCTCTCTGTTCCGAGCTTGTAGCCGTTAACAGTCCAGAGTCCGCTGGCCCGTTTTGTCTTAAGTTGTTTGTCTTGAGTCGTTAGCAGACCGGTTGGTTGTTGCGAAGATGCAACAACCAACCACACCAGAGGAGTCTTCATCGGTCGGGTTATCCGGCGCAGGGGTCCCCAGCACAAGGCTCCTCGGATTTCCCGGCGCAGGGGTCCCCAGCACAAGGCTCCTCGGATTTCCCGGCGCAGGGGTCCCCAGCACAAGGCTCCTCGGATTTCCCAGCGCAGGGGTCTCCGGCGCAGGGGTCTCCAGCACAGGGGTCGCTCACTCCGGCAGGGGCATCTTGTCCAGCACAGGGGTTGGCACAACCAAAGGCCAGACCTAAACCGAGGATTGAAGCAATGGAAATATTGGCTAAATAGCGAACTTTCATAGAGGTATCTCCCAAAAAGAATGGGTCAGGGTTAACGTGCTATGGCAGTTACGCTTGGGATTCCGATTCGGTTTTGTCAGAGCCCCAGGAGCGGCCACCTCGGTCAGTTGGCTGGGTTCGCTCCAAAATCCTCATCAAAACTTTAAAACATCAACATCTGACCTGGGATGGCTCTCGATATACTTGGACTAGGGAAACTATATTTTTTTGGAAGACCATCGAGAAGTGAAACGGATCAAGAACTTAATCATTTCCTCTAAAGTTCCACGATTCTACATACCACAGGACTTGTTCCATGTCAACCCTACCTCGACAAATCGTAATTGGTGATGTCCATGGTCATTACGATACTCTAATTCAACTTTTGGATAGCCTCGACTTGAAAGATGGCGATCGCGTGGACTTTTTAGGCGATCTCATCGATCGCGGTCCAGCGAGTTATCAAGTCGTGGACTTGATTATGTCTCATCCGTCCTACTATGCGATTCGAGGCAATCATGAAGAGATGATGCTATCGGCCCTGATCTATGGCCAACATGACGATCGCTATTTCGATTTTTGGCTCAGTGGTGGTGGCGACCTTACCTTAGAAAGCTATCCCAATTCTGGGATCATGTATGAACATCTCAACTGGCTCGAATCCTTACCCGCCTACCGCGATCGCGGCGATGTCTGGCTCGTTCATGCTGGCGTTAACCCCGATCTACCAATCGCCGAGCAGTCGAGTCAGGAATTTTGCTGGATTCGCGATCTCTTCCATCGTCAAACTCAACCCTATTTTGCCGACAAGTTAATTATTATTGGCCATACCATTACCTTTACTTTTCCCGGAGTGCAATCAGGCCAACTGGTTCGCGGCTGTGGCTGGTTGGGGATTGATACCGGAGTCTATACCCTTGAAAGTGGCTGGCTGACCGCCGTTGATATCACTGAGCAACGAGTATATCAGGCCAATGTTTGGCAAGAAAGCCGGCGATCGCTCTCCTGGGATGAGGCCATTATCTCCATCGACCCCAACAAAGTTCGTCGCCGCCGCTTTGCGCTGAAATGATCCCCAAACCGCCGCCTCGGCTGATCCTCAGCAAAAGACAATGCTAGGATAACCTCTGTAACGACTGTCTATACTGATCGCCACAGGTGATCACAGCCGTTCAACGTACAGGGGTTTTGGTGATGAGGAAAAAAACAAACCTATCGTTCGAGCGATCGCAGCGGGACTCTCACTCGCCAACCCAAGTGGTTGATCGCGATCGGCAGCACCTGCCACACCAGACGAAACCGCGACGCGAACGCACTTGGACATCCTGGCTTCCTGGCTGGCAGTTTTGGACACTTCTGTTTGGTGTCGGCACGATCGGCACCGCCATCACCGCCGCCGCCTTACTGCTAACCTTACCAACAGTCCCCAATTGTCCCCGCATCTTCTGGCCCACCGCCTCAGCCTCGATGCGCCTCTATTGTGGACAATTGGCCGCCGATAAACAAACCGTTGACGATCTCCTCGAAGCCATCGACTTGGTGAGTGAACTCCCCGAGGATCATGGTCTACGCCCGAGAATTAACCAGCAAATTGAAATCTGGACCCAAGACCTCCTCGATTTAGCCGAAACCTCCTTCGAGGATGGTAACTTTTTAGAAGCCATTGACATCGCACGACAGATTCCCACCCAGGAACTCTCCCCTAGCGCCCAAGCCACGATTGAACCGGTGATCGAACAGCGCCTTGAGCAGTGGAAAGCGATTTGGACGCAAGCCGAGGAGATCTATGCTGAAATTGAAGATCACCTCGAAAACCGCCGCTGGAATCTAGCCTTTGCGGCCGCCACTCGCCTGCGTTCGGTGGAAAATCAACATTGGCGCGTCACCAAACATGAGGAGATTACGCAGCGGGTTCAACAGGCCCGCAATGATGTCAATCAACTGGCTAAGGCCCAAAACCTCGCCAACCAACGCACTCTCGATAGTCTCCTCGAAGCGGTTAATCTGGCAGAACAAATTGGCTTAGATTCGTTTGCCTATGCCAGCGCCCAAGAGGCGTTGCGGGAGTTTGGCCGGGCCATGTTGGATCTAGCCGATGCGGAACTGGCGGCCCAAAACCTCACTGAAGCCATTGGTATCGCTCGGCGGGTTCCTGCGAGTACGCAATTAAAAGACGAAGCCGATGATTTTGTGATTTTAGCCCGAGGCGAGTTTCTGGCCTGGCAGCCAAGCGTCAGAAGTTTGGAAAATGCTATCACTCAGGCTCAACGGATTCCTCTGGAAAGTCCGTTGTATGATCGCGCCCAAACTCGGATTCGACAATGGCAAACGGCGATCGATCAGGTGGCGGTTCTCGAACGAGCGCGCAATACCGCCCGTACCGGTAGTGTGGCGGATTTAACGATCGCGATTTCTCAGGCGGAACTGATCTCGGATACAACTTCTCTCTATGATGAGGCGCAGCAGGAGATTGAGCGTTGGCGCAATCAGTTACAAACCAGTCAGGATCGTCCGATTTTGCAGCGAGCGGAAGCCTTGGCCCGTCAGGGAAGTTATCAACAGGCGATCGCCCAAGCGCAACGGATTAGTCCCTCTCGGGCGCTCTATAATGATGCCCAAGCTCAGGTTAATCGTTGGCAACAAACCATCAGTGAACAACGCGATCGCCCCCTGCTCAATCAGGCCCAACGTCAGGCCAACGCCGGCAACCTCGATGATGCCATCGCCACGGCCCGCCGTATTCCCTCTGATAGTGCCTTGTCAGGAGAGGCACAAACCGCCATCGCCCGTTGGAACAGCGCTCAGCGCGATCGCGATCTCCTTGATCAAGCCTATCGTCTCGCCAACGGTGGTTCGGCCGAATCCCTCGAATCGGCGATTCGCACCGCTAATGGCATCACCAGCTATGGCGGCCAGCGCGGTGAAGCTGATCGCCTCATCCGTAATCTCAGTTGGGAACTGCTAGAGTTAGCGGAGTCTCAGTCTTGGCGCAGTTTGCCGGGGGCGATCGCCATCGCCGAACGTATCCCCAGTTACACGGAAGCTCATGCTGAAGCTCAACGGCTCATCCGCGACTGGGATGCTCAACTCAATCCCCCTCCTCCCCCGGAACCGGATTTAGAACGCAAGTTTGATGAGGGGATTCCCCTGAACTGGGATGAGTCGGTGATGAATAATTCCCTCAATTAGTGGGATTTGCCGAATAAACAGATATCAAAAGACTGTAGGGTTTCAGGAATGGTCATCACCGCACCCGTCTCGTAGTGATTCGACAGCAACACGGTCCAATTGTCGCGATCGATGGGTTCATCGAGATCGAGCGGTTTCTGGAAGGAGAAGTTAATCACCACCAAAATCGTCTGTTCCTTCGCTTCCCGCAGATAGGCTAAATGTTCGTGGGGATAGTAAATCAGCGATCGCCAACTGCCCCGTTGCAAGGCTGGACTGTTTTGGTAGAGCTGAATCAAACGACGATAGAAATTCAGCAGTGAATCGGGGTTTTTCCAGGCTTTCTCGACATTTAAGGCAGTGTAATTGGGGTGAACGGGAAGCCAGGGTTCGACATCTTTGCCAAAGCTAAACCCCGCTTGAGGGGAGTCATCCCACTGCATTGGCGTTCGAGAACCATCTCGCTGTTCGGGAACTTCGCCACTGGTACTGGGTGCGATCGCCTTATCCCGTAATTTCTCCGGGGGAATATGCTCATGATCCACCATCCCCAATTCTTGGCCATAATACAAAACCGGGGTTCCTCGCACCGTTAACAGTAATGTCGCCGCCGCCTGGGCGATCGCATGGGAATCAAGACAAAGACTACATTCAACCCAACGGGATAGATGGCGCGGGATATCATGATTGTCAAAAAAGTACACCGGTTGCGCCCCTGCTGGCGTTACCAATTCTTTATGTTCAATTTCCCGTTGTAAATAGCCCGGATACCAAGGGCTAAAGGCAAATTCAAAGGTGAAAGGAAGATGAAGTTCGTCGTTATGAGCGCCATAAAAAGTGTTGGATTCATAAAGACGATTGTCGATAAACGTCTCGCCAATGAGGACGCGATCGCCATACTCATCTACAATCTGGCGAATCTCCCGCACAATCTCATGATTTTCCGGGAGATTTTTTTCGTACAAATGATGATAATTATTATAGTCATTCTTATCATTTGTACCAAACTTGAGCGGATTGTCTCGAAAGAACTTATCCTTACTATAAACACTTGACGCATCTAAGCGGAAACCATCCACTCCCTTCTCTAGCCAAAAGCGAATGACATCATACATGGCATCCCGCACCTCAGGATTGCGCCAATTTAAATCCGGTTGATTCTTATTAAACGTATGAAAATAATACTGATGCCGAGTTTCACAATACGTCCAACCCGTTCCCCCAAAATAGGACAACCAGTTATTGGGGAGATTACCCTTATAGCCTTCTTGCCACAAATACCAATCTGCTTTCGGATTATCTCGATCTTGTTGAGACTCCAAAAACCAATCATGTTGATTAGAAGTATGGTTCAACACCAAATCCAAAATAACCTTGATATCCCGTCGATGGCATTCCTCAATCAACTCTTCAAAATCTGCCATTGTTCCAAAAATAGGGCAGATTTCCCGATAGTCACTCACATCATAGCCGTTATCCATCATCGGCGACTCATTGATGGGAGATAGCCAAATCGCATTAACACCCAACGACTGTTCACTCTCAGAATTACCATCATTAAGATAATCTAAGCGCTGAATAATTCCTTGGATATCCCCAGTTCCATCTCCATTCGCATCAGCAAAGGTTAGGGGATAAATCTGGTAAATAATTCCTTTTTCCCACCAAGGTTGTCCTGTTTTTGTCATTCCACTAATTCCTATCCGCAATACATAATAAACAACAAACCATGCTGTGCTTAGAGTACGTCATGGCGTGCCGTCCAGATTTTTTGGGGGCGAACCCAGTTCGCCCCCCACAACCGTGAACAGTCTTCCGGGATTCAGCCTACCTGACAACGTGATGGTTTAGCCAGTCCAAGACTAACGGATTAACCACCTCGGGACGTTCATCATGGGGACAATGGCCCGTTTGAGGAATCGAATGGAACTCCACCGGATGGCGTTCACCCCACTGGCGGTAAATTTCCGCCCCCTTCACGGGAGTCCAGGGGTCATCCTCACCCCAGAGAACTAACACCGGACAACGGACAGATTCGAGCAACTCTGAGGGTTTCGGCCCCGGAGGCGCTGATAGAATCGAGGCAAACACCTGTTGCGCCCCCGCATCACAGGAGGGTTCATAGAGCAGTTGCACCAACTCATCCGTCACCGCGTCGCGATTGCCATAGACTTGATAGAGGGTGTTACGAATGCGTCGTGGCTGTCGCACCTGGTTAAACATCAGAGAACCCAGGGTTTTCGAGGCCACCAACTTGGCAAACGTCCCCATTATCACTCGCAAGGGGAACGCCAACTCCTCAGGCCGATGATTCAATCCACCGGCGCAATTGAGTAACACAGCCCCTCGGGTAGCGTCCCGATGTTGGGCCGCCATCACCAACGCCAACAAGGCCCCGATGGAATTTCCCACAAATACTGTGGGTTCGCCGATGAACTCTTGCCAAAAGTCTGCCAGTAAATCCCGCCAGAGTTCAATCGAATAGTCAAAGGGCGGTTTAGCAGACTCACCAAACCCCAGTAAATCTAGGGCATAGACACGATAGCCCCCTTGCGCCCAAACGGGGATATTTTGACGCCAATGGCCAATGGACGCACCAAACCCATGGATAAGTACTAGGGGTGGGCCGTCACCATTGACGGTATAGGCGATGGACTGTCCGCGCCACGTCCAAAACTGTCGTTGTAAAGAAGACTCAGAGGAGGGAGTTTGTACCGTCACAACACGATTGATAGAATGTACTGTTAAGACTTCATTCTAGCGATTTTTCCAAGACTGTGCTGTGGCTAGGGTCTGCAATCTCGCCATTTTGACCCGATTGAAGCGTTGACAGGTTTAAGCAATGGAGGCCCAAAAAAGAAAACCGCAGCGCCGTCTTACCTCAGCTTCCGACCTGTATGCGACAGTGGGATCTATCTATAACCCAGATAGTCCCTCAGCCCTTTATCTCGGGCTCTAGGAGTCTAACGCGAGGTTAGCATTCCGAGCCACAAGTACATTGAGGGCCTCATACAGGACAAGTATAGATCGTAAAACAATATTGGCAGTCACCAACGCCGCAGTCTTCTATAGGTATTATTTTAGCAAGCTGGTCTCAAAGCGCAAGCGATCGCCGGCAAATTCTCCCTAGGCCCCGAGGCGATCGCCGCCAAAACACGATACAACAGGGAAAGAGACCGATTGACCCCCCGTAAACCTCACCTGTTAACCCGAACCCATCGACTGCCCTATGCCTGACTATCCTGGACTCTCAAGTGACGCCTTCCGTCATCCCCTCGATCGCGAAGCCGAGGACGCCCTACGCAGCCTACCGGGGTTTGATGGCGTGGCCCGTAAGTTTGTTGAATATGTCTATGAACGCCCCCAAGCCGTGTTTCTAACCGGCAATCATATCCAAGTTGGCCCACGGCAATATTCCAGCATCTACCAACTGTTTCGCGAGGCGGTTCGGTCGTTAGATGTTTCCCCAGAACCCTTGTTGTTTGTCTCCCAGAATCCTCAACTCAATGCCCTATCCCTCGGACAAGATCATCCCTCCATTACCCTAAACTCAGGTCTTTTGGATGCCATGACTGAAGACCAGTTAAAGGCGGTGATTGCCCATGAACTCGGACATCTCAAATGTGGCCATACGATTTTGATTCAGATGGCCATGTGGGCCATTTCCACGGCCAGGTTTGTGGGCGAGTTTACCTTTGGTATGGGGAATGTTCTCGGCAGTAGCTTACTCTACGCCTTTTATGAATGGCGACGCAAAGCTGAACTCTCAGCCGATCGCGCGGCCCTATTAGTCAGCGATAATCTCGATACGCTGACGCAAACCCTGATGATTATGGCCGGCGGCAGTCAAAAATATGCTCATGAACTGGATATGACCGAGTTTATCCGCCAGTCGCAACGCTACCAAGAGTTAGATCGTGATGAATTGAATCAAGTCTATAAGTTTCTGCTCTATAACGGCGTTCAGGGCATGGCGACTCATCCTTTTGCCGTGGAGCGGCTTCACTATATCCGCCAATGGGGACAGTCTGCTGACTATCAGCGGATTCGCTCGGGGGATTATCGCCATGATGATACCCGAGGCGCGGTCAATGTCCGCACCGAGGACGGCAATACGGTTAGCAGCTTACGGCAGCAGATTGAAGCCCTGCAAGCGGAGATTGAACGGGAGAAACAACGGCGATCTTCGTCTCAATAGCATAGGGAACAGGGAACAGGGAATAGGGAACAGGGAAGAAGAAGGCAAGAGGCAAGAGGCAAGAGGCAAGAGGCAAGAGGTAGCGGATTCTCTCCCCACTTGAAGCGCGATCGCAAAATCTTCGATGGCGATACATCTTGCCTAGAGACTGACCCCACATTGGTCGAGATTTCTCAACCCTTCACCTTAACCCCTCAGCAGTCGCAGGCCGCTCAGGGTGACGATCACCGTGGAGCCTTCATGGCCGAGGACGCCAAAGGGTAGAGTCATATTGCCCGCAAAGTTTAGGACTAACAAAATCACCACAAAACTTAAGGCAAAGACAATGTTTTGCTTGACCACTCTCTGAGAGCGACGACCTAGACGAATGGCCTGTTCTAACCGTTCGAGGCGATCGGCCATCAAGACAATGTCGGCCGTTTCTAAGGCTACATCGCTACCGGCGGCTCCCATGGCAATGCCGACGGTTGCCTGAGCTAAGGCTGGGGCGTCGTTGATGCCATCGCCTACCATCGCGACGGTCTGATACTGCTGCTGGAGTTGGCGAATCACCTCGACTTTATCTTCGGGTAATAGCTCGGCATAGACTTGATCGACACCGACTTGCTCGGCGATACTGTGGGCGGTGCGTGGGTTATCTCCCGTCAGCATGACCACCTGCTCGACTCCGAGCTGTTTGAGGTGAGCGACGGCTTGAGCGGCGGCAGGTCGAACGATATCCGCTACGGCAATCAGTCCCAAAATTTGCCCAGATTGGGCAACCCAGACGACGGTTTTGCCCTGGGATTCCCAGTGTTGGCTTTGCGCGATCAGATGACTGGGAATCTCGGGGACTTGGGTTTGAACAAAGGCTTGTTTACCCACGACCGCTGGCTGACCATCTAGGTCTGCGGTGATGCCCAAGCCAGCCTGGGCCTGGCCGTTGCTGGCACTGTCCCAGGTCAGGTGTTGCTGACGGGCGGCCTGGACAATCGCTTCGCCAATGGGATGTTCTGACAGGGTTTCTAGGGCGGCGGCCACCCGCAAAAGTTGGCTTGAGTCGGAGTGGCCAGCCATCAGATTCACCACCTGAAGATTGCCGGTGGTCAGGGTGCCGGTTTTATCAAAGGCGATCGCCCGAACGCGCCCAATTTGCTCTAGCTGGGCTCCGTTTTTGAAAAGAATGCCCCGACGCGCTCCGTTGGCAATACCCGATAGTAGGGTCGGCATAATCGACGCCATCAGCGCACAGGGGGAAGCCACCACTAGAAAAATCAGCGCCCGATAAATCGTGTCTTCCCAGGACCAGTCCAGCAGCAATGGCGGTAGGGTACTTAGGACAATGCCGGCGATGACAATGACTTTGGCGTAACCTCGCTCAAAGCGCTCAATAAACTGCTGGGAGGGGGGCGCTTCTGTCTGGGCCTGCTGTACCAGTTGAATCACTCGCTGAATTAAGCTGCTTTCGGGGGGCTGATGGATGGTCAGCCGCAACGCTCCCTGGCCATTCAACGTCCCGGCAAAGACTTCATCACCGACGGTTTTCTCCACGGGTACGGATTCCCCGGTAATTGAGGCTTGGTTGAGGGTACTGGCTCCTTCAACCACCCGGCCATCAGTTGGGACCAGTTCTCCGGGTTTAACTAGAATCTGATCGCCAATCTGAAGGTTGCTAATGGGGACCATCTGTTCGTGATTCTCTGTCAGCCGTCGGGCTGTATCGGCGGTTAACCCCATTAGTCCCTCGATGCTGCGCTCGGTGCGCTGCATGGCATAGTCTTCGAGCGCGCCACTGATGGCGAAAATTAAGATGAGGACGGCTCCATCGACGAGCAGGTAATACTCCTGTTGCCATAGGCCCAAACCGGCTGCCCCGAGGGCGGCGACGATCATCAGCAGATCGACATCGAGTTCTTTGTCGTGCAGCAGGGTGGTTACGCCGTCTCTGGCACTGTCGAACCCACCGATGACGTAAGCCGCTGTCAGTATGAACAGAGCCGCTCCCACCCAGCCTAGGTTGAGGGCCTGCCAGCCTAACAAAACTAGGACAGCACAGGCGATCGCAGCGGCGGCCTCGGGATGGTCTTTCAGGATCAATCTAAAGAGGTTGGAGTCACGGGGAGGGGCAAGGGCTTTGGAAACCATGGTCTGACCGATTCGCTAGGCTTACCCTGATAGCCTAAACCTTGACATTAGTGTTAATGTCAAGGCCGAGAGTGCCGCGAGTACCGTGAAGACATGAAGACCGAACCTTTGACGATTAAAGAACTCACCGATGCCGTGGGCGCTGGCGTGACGCCTCGTATGGTGCGGCATTACCATACCTTGGGACTATTGCCTCAACCTCAGCGGTCTCAGGGCAACTATCGGCTTTATACTCAGCAGGATGTGCAACGACTCGGGCGGGTGATGGCCCTGAAGCAGCAGGGGTTTCAGTTGTCTCACATTCGCCAGCTTTTGGATAGCGATGCTGACGCGAGTTTGGATTCAACGCTGATGACCCAATTGCAGCAGCAGTACCATACCGTGATTCGGCAGATCACTCGACTACGGCAAACGGCGGGGGCATTGGAGGGGTTGCTGGGGCGCGATCGCAACTGCGAGACCACCCAGGCCGAGGCCCTGGCCCAACTGAAGCAGTTGGATGTGGAGGCTCAGTCTGAATTAGGGCAACTCGATCAGTTCTGGAGTCAGCTAGATGCCGAGGCCACCACTCACCCGGAACGGTTTGAGGAGTCGCTACACCGCTTGTTACCGGATCTGTCTCACTATTGCGAAATTACGGTTCATCTGCTGCATCAACTGGTGCTGACCTGTGGTGATGTGAGTCTGGCTAGTTTGGTGCGCCTGCCTCAGGGGGCCGTCGCCGCTGCCCGAACGGCTCTCAAGTCCGGTTGTGCGATCGTCACCGATGTGCCGGCTGTGGCCGCCACGTTGGATCAGACGCGACTGGCCCATCTGGGATGTTCCATCACAACCCTAATTGATGACCCTCACATCGCCGCCGCTGATGAGGCTGAGCAGGCGTTTTGGGACAATGACCTCTGGCAACAACGGTTGCAGGAGGTTCCGGCCGGCTCCATCCTCGTGATTGGCTATGCTCCTTCGGTCTTGCTCAGGACCTGCCAAGGGATTGAGCAGGGAACGCTGCAACCTGCTCTGGTTATTGGAATGCCTATTGGCTTTAGTCATGCGCCGGTGGCCAAGCGTCAGTTGATGGCTCTGCCAGTTCCCTACATCACCATTCAGGGGAGTTTGGGGGGAGGACTCCTGGCGGCTGTTGCGCTCAATGCTTTGCTCGAAACCCTGATTGAGAAACCCGATTGCCACTGCTACCTCACTCGTCCTTAGAGCGGTTGGCGGATCGCCTTTGCTGACTCTGAAGAGTGAACTACCCGACGCTGACCCTATCGGGTACAGCGCGGGCTTCCAGTTTTATCG
>CAZXWM010000034.1:6081-18419 GCA_964644215.1 uncultured Phormidium sp. | reverse complement strand
TTTGTCCTACCTAGACTCACTCTTGCTATATGAAAGCACTGATTCTCTCCGGCGGCAAAGGAACGCGCCTGCGTCCCCTCACCTATACAGGGGCAAAACAACTGGTTCCCGTTGCCAACAAACCCATCCTCTGGTACGGGATTGAAAGCATCGTCTCAGCGGGAATCACCGAGATTGGCATTATCATTAGCCCCGAAACTGGGGAGGAAGTGCAAAAACTTACCGGAGACGGCGATCGCTTCGGGGCCAAAATCACCTACATTCTGCAAGACGAACCCGCTGGCCTGGCCCACGCCGTCAAAATCGCTCAACCCTTCCTCGGCGACGCTCCCTTTGTCATGTACCTGGGGGATAATCTGATTCAAAATGACCTTACCCCCTTTCTCAACCACTTCGAGGAGAACCAACTCGATGCCTTGATTCTCTTGCGGCCCGTCGAGAACCCTAGCGCCTTCGGGGTAGCCAAAGTCGATGAGGCGGGGCGCGTCTTGGAACTGGTGGAAAAACCCGCCGTTCCGCCCTCAAACTTGGCCCTAGTGGGGATTTATTACTTCTCCCCCGCCGTTCACCAGGCGATCGCCCGCATTAAGCCCTCGGAACGGGGAGAACTCGAAATTACCGACGCTATTAGTAATCTCCTAGATCATAAAAACCCCGTCGAAGCGCAAATCCTAGAAGGCTGGTGGCTAGATACCGGGAAAAAAGACGATCTCCTCAGCGCCAACCAAATTGTCCTCGATACCCAACTCGAAACAGCAATTTTCGGGGAACTCGACGCCGATAGCCAAGTGGTGGGCCGGGTCAAAATTGGTCAGGGAACCCAACTCATTAACTGTTCCATTCGCGGGCCTGTGATTATCGGTGAAAACTGTCACCTGGAAAACTGTTTTATTGGTCCCTACAGCAGCATCGCCGATGGTGTGATTCTCAAGGATGTTGAGTTAGAACATAGCGTTATCCTACAAGAAACTCGCATTGAGGGCATTCAACAGCGGATTGTTGATAGTTTAATTGGCCGACGCGCCCAACTCGGAAGTGGTCGTCCTCGCCCCAAAGCGCTGCGATTTATGGTAGGAGATGATTGTCAAATTGAGTTAGCCTGAGGGAGTCTTGTTCATGGAATCGTCAATGTCTCGCGATCGCCACTCTGATAACCCCGCCAATGGAAATCCCAAGGCTAAGCTGATTCGTCAACTCCGTCAGCATCTCTCATCGAGTATTGGCCTAGAGGATGCGCCGCCACCGATGATCGAATCGGTTGATCAGTTACACGACGATCGCGATGACGATCTCATCGCCCTACGCCAACGAGCGAACATCTATCATGTTCCCCTCTTCTCGGCCCATCGCTTCGGCTGGGCCATCACCGCCACTCGACGACTGGCCCGGAAAGTCCTGAAACCGATTTTAATGTTTCAGGTCGCTTACAATGGTGCAAATGCCCGTTTTGCGGAAGTCCTAACTGGACGAGTGGCCCAGTTACGCCAAGAGGTCAATGAGTTGCAAGACTTGACCCGCGATCGCGCGGATACCATCGCCCGTTTAGAGGCGGAAATTGAAGCACTCAAAACTCAACAAAAACTACAAACTCGCGCTATTCAAAAACTAATTAAAACGGTTGATAATGGTTGGCAATAAATAGTTGATTATCAAGAAAACCAGGTACGCTTACCGGGTTCCTTTACACCCCGAGGGCGACCACAAGGGTTCGCCCCTACCCTCTTGCCTCTTGCCTCTTGCCTTTCTTACCCCATGACTTCTTCGCCTATCTGTTCTTTTATTATTGTCAATTATAACGGCGTTCACTATCTCCACTCTTGTCTCGGCGCTGTTTATGAGTTAGATTATCCGCGCGATCGCCTCGATGTGATTCTCGTCGATAATGGCTCTCAGGATGACTCTCTAACGGTTGTCGAACAAGACTTTCCCGAAGTGCGCATTTTTTGCAATCACCGCAACAACTTCGCCGGGGCGTTGAACTTAGGTATTAAACAGGCTCAAGGGGAGTATATTGCTTTTTTAAACAACGACGCTCAGCTACATCGGGATTGGTTAAAACATCTGCTACCGGCGTTGCAGCCCTCTCATAAAGCATCTAATCAAACAGGGGCAAAAATTGGCGCTGTAGCGGGTAAAATTCGCTTTTTGGATGGACGTATCAATAGTGTCGGTCATCGTCGTCTGAGGAACCATTACTGGGCGGATATTGGCTATGGAGAAGCCGATCGCGGTCAGTATGATAACGCCAAAGAGGTTGAGGGACTCTGTTGGGCAGCGACTCTATTTCAACGGGATTGTTTGCAAGATGTGGGGGACATTGATGAAGAGTTTGTGATGTATTTTGAGGATGTAGAATACTCAAAACGTTGTCGCGATCGCGGTTGGACGTTTCGCTATATCCCCGAGGCGATCGTCGATCACCAAGTGGGTGGATCGAGTACCGGGTCCGTTTTAACAGAGTATTTTTGCAACCGCAATCGCTTTTTGTATTTAGCAAAACATGAACCAGAACAGTTAATCAATGCTCTCCCATCTTCGGTATTTTGGATTGAACAACATTATGACTTACTCTATGATTGCCTACCTATTATTTTAAAAAAATTACTCGAAGAAAATAGTAACGATGTCGTCAATTCTGTTCTACCCAAACTTTGTCAAAACCTGGAAAAAATCTATGGGCCTCGGGATATCGACAAGCTGTTAGCCAGGCTTGAAGTTATCTTAAACTACCGCAAACCAACCTTAGCCATTTACGATAACGCACTTCATTTTATTGGCGGTGGGCAACGCTACTTAGCCACTCTAGCCTCGATTTTACAAGATAGATTTGATATTACCTTAATCGGCGATCGCCCCGTCACCCGAGAACAACTCGAAAGCTGGTATGGACTAGACTTATCCCATTGTCACATTCGCATCATTCCCCTACCATTTTTCGACAAACGAGGTTCAGATATCATTGACGCAACCTGGGTAACAGCCGAAACCCCAAACCCCTTTGACGCCATCTCACTCGCCAGCAAAGACTATGACGTTTTTATTAACGCCAACCAAGTCACAAAAATTACCCCATTAGCACCCATTTCTATTTTTGTTTGTCACTTTCCAGACACCCATCGCGAGGCATATTTTGCCGTTGATCGCTATAGTTTGCTCATCGCCAATAGTCAGTACACCCAAAAATGGATTCGCAAACGTTGGCGCTTAAATCCCACTACGTTATTGTATCCTCCTGTGCAGATGCAGCCGCCAGAGTTGCCCAAAAATAAAGAAACCCTAATTTTATCCGTGGGACGATTTGAACCAGGTGGAACCAAAAAACAGCAAGAGATGATACAAGCCTTTCAACGACTCTATGCAGCCCATCCCCAAGTCATGCAGGGTTGGCGGCTGGTGTTGGTGGGAGGAAGTGGCAAAAAAAATAGTTATCTGCAAGGGTTAAAACAACAGATTAAACAGGCAGAACTTCCCGTTGACTTAGAAGTTAATGTATCTTTGGAACGGTTACAGACACTGTATCAAAAAGCAGCCATTTTTTGGCATTTATGTGGCTTAGACGAAACCCATCCCGAACGCTTTGAACATTTTGGTATGGCGACAGTGGAAGCCATGCAAAATGGTTGTATTCCGGTGGTGTTTCGGGGTGGGGGACAGCCGGAAATTGTGGAAGGGGAGTCGGGGGTTTTGGTGGAGTCTCTGGACGAATTGGTGCAACAGACCTATGATCTTTGTTGCCAACGAGAGAGTCAACCCGAAGCCTGGGCGGCGCGACAAGGGGCGGCGCGACAGCGGGGAGCCTGTTTTGATGGTGAACGCTTTAAGGAGGGGGTGCTGCGCTTGTTTGAGACCATTGAGGCTGAATATGGCCAGGTAACGTTGCCCAATCCGGCGGATGTGGCCAAGCGGCCGACGTTATTGCGGGAATTGCGGGAGTTGTAGGGCGGTTCTCTTGTGGACGGCCAAAGTCAGGACTTAGGATGGAGTTTATCTTTAATGGGCGGGTTCTCAAACTGGAGTAGCTGAGATGACGATGAAGTCGGTGACGATTTACACAGATGGCGCTTGTAGTGGTAATCCTGGCCCTGGCGGCTATGGAACGGTTCTCATGTATCGGGATTTTCGTAAGGAATTGTCGGGAGGCTTCCGACGCACAACTAACAATCGCATGGAGATGATGGCGGCGATTGTGGGTTTGAAGTTGCTGAAACAGGCTTGTCAGGTGACGTTGTATTCCGATTCTAAGTATATTGTGGATGCGATGCGTCAGGGTTGGGCGAAACGCTGGAAGGCGAAGGGGTGGTGGCGTAATAAGAAGGAACGGGCTAAAAATCGGGATCTCTGGGAGGAATTATTGCAGTTGTGCGACTTCCATCAGGTGGAGTTTGTCTGGGTGAAAGGCCATGCGGGAAATAAGGAAAATGAATGTTGCGATCGCCTGGCGGTAGCCGCCTCCAAAGACGCCGATTTACCCATCGATGAAGGTTTTGAACGGGGGAAGTCTTAGGCGTGGGGGAAAATGGTCAGATATCTTAATCCAACCTTGATGATTCGCGATCGCCAATTCTCTTGGGGCGATCGCACCTATATTATGGGAGTTCTCAACGTCACGCCTGATAGTTTCAGCGATGGCGGAGAGTTCGTTTCCCTGCAAAATGCCCTCAACCAAGCCCAACATCTGCAAACCTCGGGGGCGGATATCCTCGATATTGGCGGCCAATCCACCCGGCCTGGGGCGGAGGAGGTGTCTCCCGAGGAGGAAATGAAACGGGTGATTCCGCTGATTGAGGCCCTGCGATCGCGCTCAAACTGTCCCATTTCCGTCGATACCTATCGCGCCGGAGTTGCAGCAGCGGCTTTAGATGCGGGGGCGGATCTGATCAATGATGTCAGTGGCGGAACTGCTGATCCTGAGATGTTACCCCTAATTGGGGAACGCCAGGTTCCCGCCATTCTCATGCATATGCGGGGAACCCCAACAACCATGCAATCTTTAACCCAGTACGATGATGTGGTGGCCGAGGTAGCCGAGAAACTGCAACAATATGTCCAGGCGGCGATCGTCTGTGGTGTCTCCCCGCAACAGGTCATTCTCGATCCGGGGATTGGCTTTGCTAAAACCCAGGACCAAAATCTACAACTCTTACGGGAACTCCCTCAATTCCACCAATTAGGCTATCCCCTCTTACTCGGCGTCTCCCGCAAAAGTTTTATTGGCCGGATTCTCGATCGCCCCGAAGCCAAAGATCGCGTTTGGGGAACAGCCGCCGCCTGTACAGCAGCTATCGCTGCTGGGGCGGACATTCTCAGAGTTCACGATCTCCCGGCTATGTCCGATGTGGCCCGAGTCGCGGATGTTCTCTTGCGGGGTTAATTTCCTCAATTGGGGGCAACAATCCCTGAAAAAAGATGCCGCTGGAACCAGAATGTGGCAAAATTTGTAACAACTGTCCACCACCAACCGTCCGATGACCCGCAATGGCAATTCCGTTGATTTCTCTGCGATCGCCTATTGGCGTTATGTTGTAGGGATTCTGGTGGCGTTGTTTGCCATTCCTGCCCTCTTACAAGGGGCGATGGCGTTCTGTCGCGCGTTCTTTGCAACCTTGACGACGATGCTGCTAGCAGTGAACGTCGTCGCTTTTGGGGCGATCGCCGCCGGAGTTGGCCTGTTTTTCTGGCAACGAGAACGACAACTCACCTCCGCAGACGACTCTCAGGCAACCGTCGAGGCTAACTCAATTGATACCCCTGGCCTACAACAGTCTACCCAGACGCCGGTTCCAGCTAATCTCAACCCGCAGCAGCATCCCAACTTACCAGCCTCGCCCAACACGATACCCCGCGATCGCCAACCGGCCAGAGAACAAACATCAGCAACCGTCAAGCGGGACGGTCAGGATATCAATGCTACGGTTAAACAACCCCGGACGAACGCGGTATCGACCCCAACCTCCGCTGAACCTCGCCAATCCTTAATTCAAGCTCAACTTGCCCGCCGCTTGCAGGTGAGTTCCAGTACCATTGGTAAACGGAAACATAAGCCTGATTTTAGTGATTGGGCGCAAACTAAAGATCCAGAAGGTCTGTTGTGGCAGTACTGTAGTGACAGCAAGGAATTTTTCGCCTCACATCGCCCAACCTAGGCCGGCGACGGGATCGGGGAACGGTTCCCCAAGTCTCAACATCCGTCCTGATGTACGTTCTAGTTGTTAACCCGTTTTGACCGAAGCTTTGGATCGATCCACCCTATCTGCCCTCAACCGCGCGATCGAGCGTCATAATCCTTTTATCGGGTTAGCTACGCTAGAAGAAGCCGATCTCTGGCGCGGGAACCTCCCCGACTGTCCATCGCCTCACCGCAGCGCCATGGCGTTGGTTGAATCGGCGTTGGCGGAAATTGAGCGGGGTAAGCGTATTTGTTCGTTGGTCATTCTCGGCGAGATGGGAACCGGTAAAACCCATTTTCTGGCCCAAGTTTGGCAGAAACTCCAGCGTAGTGGCGAAGCGGCGTTCATTTATATAGACCTTCAGCAATTTCAAGATAGCACGACGGTTCGTCAGGTGTTGCTGAGCGCGATCGCCCAAAGCCTAACTCGAAAAGGGGCTTCGGGGTTTATGCAATGGCAGGAACTCGCCAGCGCCTTGGCCACTCAAGCCCTAGAGAGTCTCGATACGCAAGTTAAGGAGTTAACGCCCGAGATGGCGGTACGACGGCTACGGGGACAGCCTCAAGAGCGTAATCGTCATTGGGTCGATCGCGTTGCGGAGGGCTTCTTTAAGCTGCGTCCCGATATTGGTGATCCTGATGTCGTCCGGGCCATTTTATGGACTCTGGCCCCCGCCCAGGCCCCCTTTGCCCGCAAATGGTTGGCCGGGCGATCGCTGGCCCCCTGGAAACTCGATGAACTCGGGCTTCCCCAACGTCAGGGAGAAAGTCGCGAAAGTCGGGCGGCGGAATTGCTAGAGGAAATTTTACAACTATTGGGGGATTGGAAACCCCTGGTGGTGGCCTTCGATCGCCTCGATGGCGAGGAGTTGGATGAAACCGACGAAGACGCCCTCGAAGACGAATGGGATATGCGGGTTCCGGTGGGGGCTATGGTGCGTCTCTCCCAGAGTTTGCGGGCGTTGCGTTGCACTCATGGAACGGTGTTGTTGAGTGTCATGGACTCGGAAACTTGGGATCGAATTGTACAGCCAATGTTGGGGCGCATGACCCGCCATTTGAGCGATCGCGCCGATCCCATTGAACTCCCCGAAGCCGATGAAACGGTCGTTAGGGCTGTAATTCGGGCTTGGTTACGCAAGTTCTATCACGATCGCAAGTTGGTTCCGCCCTCGCCGTTATATCCCTTTGATGACTCGCAATTGAAGGCCTTGGCCCGGGAAGGGTCGGATCTTCATGATGCCATTGAATGGTGTGCCGAGAACTTCCGCCCTGTGGAAAATGACCCCCTCGAACGGGTGACGCAGGCCTTTGAACGCAGTCTGGCCCAAGTCGAAGATATCGACGAAATGACCGAGGCGGCGGTGGTTGAGGCCCTCGGCTTGGGCTTCGAGAGTTTACTGGGAACCACAGTAGAAGGGGTTGAGATTCGCAGCCTGGAACAGCGCCTCTCGGGGAAATCCCAGCGGCGTAAAACCCTTGATTTGAAGATTCTCGCCAGTGAACGGGGCCAGGATGTCCGGGTTGGGGTGATGGTGGTGTTTGATGAACGGGGACAACGGGTGGGAAATCGCCTACGCACTCTCTGCGATTTTGAGGAGTTTGGCTTGACGCGAGGCGTTTTAGTCCGTCCCTTTGCGAGAGAGATTCCCTCGACTTGGAAGGCGCGAGAGTGGATTAGTTGCTTGGAAGCCAGCGGCGGCGCTTGGTTGGATGTATCCTTAGAGGCGATCGCCCCTCTACTGGCCTTGGCTGAGATCATCAAGCAACGACAGGAATGGGGACTCTCGAAATCTCGGATCTTAAGTTTCGCTAATGGTAAGGGGTTGGCGACGGGAAATCCCCTGATTCGCCAACTGTTGCGTCCCTCGAATCCCGAGGCGATCGCCCCCAACCCGAAACCCGATGGCCCCCCCGATTCTCGCTACTCCTCCCAACAACAGTCAAGTGATATTGAACGCTAGAGGGTCCAAGCCTAGCTAAACCCGAAAAATTCTTAACTCGGGCAGCATCTTCTCCGGGACGATGCTAAAATACGGCTGCAAGGTTCTACCATTATTGTTTGTTGTTGATTGTTCCTAATTTACGGCTATAAACGCTTCAACTAAAGCTCATGTTAGAAAATCGTGACTATACGTTAATTGTTGACCGCAGCGGTAGTATGTCGGAACAAGACCAAGCCGATGGAAAAAGCCGTTGGGACGTGGTCAAAGATTCGGCGATCGCCCTAGCAGAACAATGCGATGAATATGACCCCGACGGCATTACAGTCTATCTCTTTTCTAGCCGTTTCCGTCGCTATGACAATGTTAATGCTGACAAAGTTCGGAAAATCTTTGAAGATAATACTCCCGTTGGCAAAACAGCATTAGCCGCTGTTTTAAACGATGCTCTTAATAATTACTTTGAGCGCAAAGCCGCCGGAACCAGTCAGCCCAACGGCGAAATTATGCTCGTCATTACCGATGGGGAACCGGACAATCGCAAAGATGTGATTAAACTCCTCATTGAAGCCTCCAAGAAAATTGACCGCGATGAAGAACTCGGGATTTCCTTTATTCAAGTCGGCCATGATCCCAAAGTTCGCGAATTTCTTAAAGCCCTTGATGACCAACTTCTGGAGACTGGGGCCGCTTTTGATATCGTCGATACGATTACCTTGGAAGATATGGAAGGAAAATCTCTTTCTGATGTTCTTCTCAACGCTATTTTAGATTAACGTTCTGATGACCGGAGCAACTGCTACATTATTATTATCTTGCCCTGATCAACAGGGACTTGTTGCCAAAATTGCCAACTTTATCTATTCCAATGGTGGTAACATTATTCATGCTGATCACCATACTGATTTTAATGCTGGCTTATTTTTAAGTCGCATTGAATGGCAATTAGACGGGTTTAATCTCCCTCGGGATATCATCGATCGCGCCTTTGCTGCGGTGGGAAAACCCCTCAACGCCACCTGGGAACTCCATTTCTCCGATGAACGCCAACGGTTGGCTATTTGGGTGACAAAACAAGACCACTGTTTACTCGATCTCCTCTGGCGACAAAACGCTAAAGAACTCCCGGCGGAGATTCCTTTAATTGTTAGTAATCATCCAGATTTGGGGGCGATCGCCGAACAATTTAACCTCGATTTCTACCACATTCCGGTTACAAAAGCAAGTAAAACCGAGGCAGAAGCGCAACAATTGGAACTCCTACGTCAGTATGATATTGACTTGGTTGTGTTAGCGAAATATATGCAAGTGGTGAGTCCAGGATTTATTGCCCAATTCCCCAAAATCATCAATATCCACCATTCCTTTTTACCCGCATTTCCTGGCGCACGACCCTATCACCGCGCCTATGAACGAGGGGTTAAAATTATTGGTGCAACGGCTCATTATGTCACCCAGGATCTCGATGAAGGACCGATTATTGAGCAAGATGTGGCCCGAGTCAGTCACCGAGACTTAACCCCAGACTTAATTCGTAAAGGGAAAGACTTAGAACGCATGGTGTTGGCGCGGGCCGTGCGATCGCATCTCCAGCATCGGGTTCTCGCCTACAATAACCGCACTGTTGTTTTTTCCTAAGTCTTTTCCTGAACGCCCAACTCAAACCCCAACTTGTTCAAGGAGGGGTTGCATCGTCTCCCAAGTGAGGCCTTGCTCGATATAGCGAGGCTGTTCGGGGAGATAGGGACTCATTAAGCGGTCAATCTGCTGAATTTGGGCGTTTTCGGGCAACACCGGCACATCAGGATCAGCCGCTGTTGGGCGCATTAGGGAACTGGAAAACCCCTTAAACACCAGAACTTCGTCCGTTTCATTATCCCACTGGGCTAACACCCGCAAGACTTCATCGGGACATTTGAGTGTGTATTGTTCCAAACGGGCGATCGCAGTCATCATCCAATCTCAATTACTAACGGTTGCGTCTTAATTGTGCATAATTAACTGTGAGTTATCCCATTGCTGAACGCCCTTGTTTAGCCAAACGAACAAAGGCAAAATAGAGCAAACAGAGGACATAAGCCACTAAACCAACAATCCCCAAAAATCCCAAAATATCCGGTGACGCATTAGCATGGAACATCGCTTGATAGCCCCAGGGTGCTTCTAGCCAAACCCGACAACTCATGGTTGAGAGAACCTCCTCCCGAGAGAGGGTTGCACAGGAGAACGCCGGGAGTTGAAACAGAACCCCAATCAAACAGTAAACCGTCACCGCCCAACGCCAGGAGGTGAGAACCCATTTCAGGGGTTTACGGGGTGCATCATCGATTTCATCATTCAAATCTGCCCAAAACCAGAGTGCAATGGGGATCAGGATGCGGGCCAGGCCCCCGGTTAGGAAACTAATGGGAAGGGAGGCGATCGCCAAATAAACCGTAATAGCCAGCAGACTCGCCACCCGCCAATAAATGGTTAATAACCGCTGCACGGCCTCAAATTTTTGGACAAACGCCCAAATGATAAGAATTAAAGGCAAAATTACCGTAAACACAACAGCGAGGCGGTAATCAAGCCAAACGAGAGATTGTAGAGTGGAGTCGTTGAACATTGTTTGAAGAAGGGAACAGGGAACAGGGAACAGGGAACAGGGAACAGGGAACAGGGAACAGGTAAAACACAGTAAAATATGACTTACTCGTCACTGTCGACTGTTAATTCTAAAGAGCCGGATAGGTTGAGAACGCCTTGGTTACAGGTTAAGGCCTCGATGGATACCGTAGCATCTAAGGGAATCTGGCGGGAGGGGAAGGTTTGGGGACTCGATTGGCCCTGTTGGCAGAGTTGGGGCGTCTCTAGGGAAATTTGAGTGGCTTCGTCGTTGGCGTTGATTTGGAGTCCGGTGCTGAGATGGTAGCCTGATGGGGAAGAGGTGGACAGATGAAAGCGATCGCCCTTTAGTTGAATCTCTGCCCCCGTTAGGTCAATATCAGTCGGTAAAATCCCTTGAAAGGCCTCACGGATGGCTTCTTGGAGGAGAGGCGAGGCGAGGGAAGCCGTGAGATCGTTTTCCTGGAGTTGCACCGCCATCTGTACAGGAACCGGTTGCAATAGACGTAGGGGTTTTCCTTGAAGGATTTGCCGTAAGTTCAGACGAACTGAACCCGCTTCGAGAGCAACTTGTTTTAGGTGTAATCCTTGATAAACTGCTCCCTGGGCCTTCACCTGAATCCTAGGGATTTCACCTCGTAGCAGTTGGCGATTTTTTCCAGAAAACTCAATCGTCAGGGTTTCGGCTTGTTCGACTTGCGATCGCAGCCAAAACTGAACCGCCGCCGAGAGAATTGAGCTAAGAGAACCTTTAGAGGTTGTAGAGTCTGATAGGGAAGCTGAGACGGTCATAACCAATTAGAAACAAGGGAAAAGAAACTATACAAATAGGCTCATTGACCGTCAATCTTCAAGTCGATAGCCCAATTCTGTCAAGCGGGTGCGAGATTGTCGCCATTTGGGTTGCACTTTCACAAATAGTTCCAGGTAAATTTGACCACTGACAAGTTTTTGAATCTGTTCCCGAGCCGCTGAACCAATCTCTTTGAGCATCGACCCTCGTTTACCAATTAAAATTCCTTTTTGGGAATCTCGCTCCACGTTAATCGTGGCAAACACCCGCGTTAATTTAGGAGTTTCCTCGACTTTTTCGATGGCGATCGCCACCGAATGAGGCACTTCTTCACGGGTTTTGAGCAAGATTTGCTCTCGAATCAACTCACCCATAATAAAGCGTTCCGGCCGGTCTGTAACCAAATCCGGGGGATAGTAATAGGGTCCCGGTTCGAGATGACTGGTAAGGGTGTTGAGGAGTTCTGGGGTTCGGGTTCCCTTGAGGGCGGAGAATTTTACGACTTCCCAGGGGCGATCGCCGGCCAGGTCCTGATAGGAAGCATCAATGGCCTCGGCTTTATCATAGGATTGACAATCAATTTTGTTAATGCCAATCAACACCGGAACCCGCACCTCATGCAGCAACTCCGCAATATAGCGATCGCCTCCTCCCGCCTCTCCAGAACCATCGACGAGAAACAAGACCATATCTCCCGAGGAAATCGCTCGCTTCGCATTCTGGACTAACACCGTCCCCAGTTGATGATGGGGTTTATGGATACCGGGGGTATCGATAAAAATCAGTTGGGCCTCATCCGTGGTGAGAATCCCCTGTAAGCGGTTGCGGG
>CAZXWM010000034.1:0-6071 GCA_964644215.1 uncultured Phormidium sp. | reverse complement strand
GTTTGGGCCACCGGAGAGGTAATCGCGACTTTTTGCCCCACCAAGGTATTCATCAGCGTCGATTTGCCCACATTTGGGCGACCGATAATGCTGACAAACCCCGACTTGAAGCCAGCGGGGGGAGTAGGGATGAGGGAAAATTCAGCGGGATTCATGAGGAAACGGGGAAGGGTCGAACGATCCATCTTATCGCTTTTTTCCGGTTCACTCGTCATCAGATTCCAACCGACATCCGTATTTTTACGGATGGGCTGTCTCGGTACTTTCACCCAAAAACCGGCTCATCTTTATCTAAATGACACAAAACTCGGCCGTAACTTAAAGGTTTGATAAAGATGTCAGTCAAGACTAGAACATCTAAACTAACCCGGTTAGGATAGTAAGTAGGTAAAAAATATATTTACTGTGTTATCTACTCTATTTTAATCACGACCCCACCCAGGAGACCACCATGAACTACTCAATTCTTGCCGGATTCACAGCTATTGCCACGACTTTAACCGTCGCTGGGTCTGCCTCAGCCTTTCCGATTCAGAGTGCTGATGATAGCTTCAAGACTTTGATTAATAACGGAGTTTTTGAAGACTACATCCACACCGAATACCAAGGACTGGATAGCGATTTTGTTGCCTCTCGGCAATTGGACTTGAACGACTTAAGCCTAAATTACGACCATGAAGTTAAAGTTCACTTCCTCAGCGAAGGCGCTTATTTTCGCAATCAACTCGGTGTTAGCAGTACCGGAACCACGGAAATTTCGGAAACCGTTCTCTTCGATGATATCGTCTGTGTCACCGACAGTTGCTCAACGTTTAAGGGCTATCGGAACTCTGGAGGAGATCCAACGGATTTACCCTTAGCCGCTGGGGATTTTGTTAGCCTGAACACAGTTCAAGCCGGTACAACCCTCGACTTTTTCCTCAACTCTGATGGCTATGGTCGCAGCAATCCCAGACAGTTACACCTCGATGCCAGCCAGAATATTGGAGAACGTCAACAGGTCATGGCCTATCACCAATCGGGCTATCTCGTCTTAGCCTTTGAGGACGTTATCATTGATTGGGGCGGCAGTGACGAAGACTTTAATGATGTTGTCTTCGCACTTGATATCGGTGAAGACAACCTGAATCATATCATTCGAACAGAACAAGTCCCCGAACCGACCCTTCTCTTCGGTTTATTGGGAGTCAGTGGCGCCTTTTCTCTCTTAGGTCGTAAACGCCAAAACGCCTAAACTCGGGGTCTGACGGTGTTAAGATGAGACCCGTCAGGTGAGACAACGACATCATCCAACTGGGGAGATCTAATCGTAGCCGATGAGGTCTCCCCAGTTTTGTGACTCGAACCGAAGCCAGTCGCGGCATAGACGATCGCCCCAATCACCGCCATTATCACTATCCCCGTCACCGTTCCCGCCAGAAACGGCAGCCAACGAGAGGGCGATCGCCTCGGTTGTACCGCCGTCAGCGGCAATTGTTTGCGTAGCATCTGTTGCTGCTTATCGAGGCGATCGCGAGTTTGGCTAAGTTCTTCCCAAACAGGGTTGTCTGCGTTATCCGTGGCATCCTTTTGTAACCTGTCCAACCCGGCGATCGCCGTCTGATACTCACTCAGTAACCTATCAGTAGCCGCCAAACCGCGCTCAAAGTGCTGTTGCGCCATCGCCACCAAGGTTAACGCCAGCTTACTGCCCACACGACTGCTACTGAGCAACCGCTGCCAATGTTGGCGATGAATCATCAACAAGCAACTCGGACGAGTCGCCCGTAAACTGCTGCTATAAGGGCGTTCCAAAAGAAATTCTAGGACATCAATCGTTTCTCCCGCTCTGACCGCCCCAAGCAGCAGGAATTGACCGCTATCGGCTTCCTGGAGCCGTTCGGCCTCTCCCTCCAAGAGCAACCATAAATAATCACTGGGACTCCCTTCGACAAAAATCAACTGTCCCGTCTCCGCATCAGAGAAACTGGCCGCCTCAAGCAGATGCTGCCGTTCACCATCCGATAAATTCTCAGTCAGTGGCGTGTGTTTGAGGAGGCTTAAGAGGCGATCGCAGTCCATGGACAATTCACAATGAGCAATGACACAAAACTAGCTAAGGATACGGGTTAGGGGCTAAGTTTGACCAGAACTTGGGCGCGGTGAACTCCGTTCTCACTGCCTTCAGTGGTCAGCAGCAGCGATCGCACATGGTCAAACAGCGGATTCCCCGTCAGTTCCAACACCCGCAAAAATGGCAATTGCTGCCGCAAAGGTCCCTGACTCTGTTGCCAATTGAGATAGAAATAGCCATCATTCTCATCCGGGAGTAGCGGTAACTCCTTGCGGAATTGACCATTAGCCAACAGAGAATTACGTCGAGGAGACGTATAGGCCCAATCAATCGCCTCAATAGAACTGGCCAAAAGACGATAGTCATTCAACTGTCCCCGTACCCCCAAAACATCCGCCTCTAAGCGTAACCGTAAATTCCCCTCCCGAGTTTGTCCCTCTCGGGTCATCAAACGAGTCCAGGCCAGAATCCGATGTTGATCCTTAAGGGTAAACGGTCCGACACTATAGCCATTCGCCGCCGCCGCCTCATCCAGCCGTTGAATGGCGGCCTGGGACTGGGGGTTTTGGGGTGGATCATCAGCCACGAAAATCCAATCTAAACCATCCTGGTCCACATTGGGCAATAGGGCCAGAGCGTAATCCCGCGTTACCCAACTAAAAATATCCTCCTCCAAGGAAATTCCCCAGCGGTTTTCCAGTTCGGCGAGGGGTTGAGTGAGTAATCGCGAGAGCAAATCTTCTCCAGATACCGCTTGAGAGAGGCGACGCCAACGACTGGCTAAATCATGGCCCGCCAAGACTACAGCACTCTCCTCGGGGATGTAGTTCAACGCCGCCACAGGATGCTCTAAATCGGGGTTGACGGTACTATTATCGTTATTGCTAGTCCAGACGGTATCCGCTAAGAGTCCCTGACGGGTCAGACCTAAACCAATGGCCAGGGTGTCGGGGAGTTGAGAGTTGGGTTTGACGGAATCTCCGCCTAGCCAACCACTCAGTTGTGGCACATCGGCCAGTACCACCCCGATGCGTTGTTGGTCCAAACGGGCGATCGCCTTCTGATAAGTCGGCGATCCTTGCAAGTTGAGATCCGCCACCTGCGCGTCATTGATGGCTTTACGCAGAACCTCTGGCGCGTTGGCGAACAAGACAAAGCGATCGCCCACCACCGCACTCGACCATTCTCCGGCACTTTCTTTAGCAAAGGGGTTAAAGTCTTTCAGTTGCAAGCCATCCCCCGTCGGAGGCAGAGTTTTACGGCTGTAGATGAGGTTTACCCCCTTATACTGCTCAAAGCGCAACTCTCGCCCAGAGACCGCCTTATTTTGCCAAAACAGATCCAAAAATTCCCGGCTGCGATCGCCATCACGGACTTCTAAAGCCAGGAGATATCCCGGTTGAGTGCCATTGCTGGGGTTGCGATCGAGGTCAGGAGTTGTCACCGCTAAGGTGATTTCCTCGCCCAACCAGGGGTCAATATCCCGCTCATAGTCCAAATTGGTATCCGTCAGCAAACTGGCTTTCAAGCGCTCAAACTCAGCCTTAGCCTGGCCTCGTTGACGCAGTGGCGTGCGCAATTGCCGTAAATCTTGTAATTTCTGAGGATTGGTAAACAGCGACATCACCAACGGCGCATCTTTAGGGAGAAACAACGCCGCCGCCGGTTCACTCATCGGCGCACCTCGCAGCAGCGTCAGAGAACTCTGGAAGCCAAACCAATACACCGTCGAGATGACAGTGAGAAGAATGACCCCCAGGAGGGTAAGCGAGAGAGGAGACGAGGTGCGTGACTTCATAACAGTTCCTGAAACTTGACCCGATCGCCATTATTCCATTTGTTTCGGCAATTGCGAAATGATCCATAATGGGGACTGTTCGATGGTAGCCCCATCTCAAAGCATGGTGCAGATTAGCCGTACTCATGTGGGTTTTGCTGGTTCTATCCACTTCACTCCTCACCCTGGATGTTATTTATGGCACGTGGCGACCAGATTTATGTAATTCGTCCCTTTTTCAATCTCGATGGCCTTTACGAACACCACGGGATCGATTGCGGCGATCGAACCGTGATTCACTATTCCAAGCGGGAGGATGAGGCCACGGTTAAACGCACGTCGATCGAAGCATTTACCTGGAGTAAACCGGTTTATATTCGCCAATACCCGGCCCATTATATTGCTGAAACCACCCTACAACGGGCCGAGAGTCGCTTGGGAGAGCGCGAGTATAATCTGTTGTTCAACAACTGCGAACATTTCGCCACCTGGTGCAAGACAGGAATCAGTGACAGCAAGCAAATTCGCAAATTTGCCCCCTTGTTAGCCACCCTCAACCCGGATCAGTTATCGGGTAAAATCAACCAGTCGTTCCAAGACGGCCATCAACAGGATGCCGCTGGGATGCTAGAGGAAGCATTAGGGGAGATTAAGGTAGCCTGGGATGACCTACAACCCCGCTACAATCAGGCTGTCCAGGAGATGCAGTCTTGGGATCAGGTGGCCCAAACGGCCCTAAAGCGCGATCGCGAGGATCTAGCCCGGGCCGCCCTTGGGCGCAAACGCAAGTTCCGCCTCAAAGCCCAGGATCTCAAGCAACACCTCGATCGCCTAGCCAAAATGACGGAAAACCTCGTCAAACAACGCCAGACCATCAACAATTAGCGGCAGCAGCAAGAGCGCCTCTTGCCGGGAGAGGGCGACCATAAAGGTACGCCCCTACGTTGTTCCTGTTCCCTGTTCCCTGTTCCCTGTTCCCTGTTCCCTTCTCCCCTAATTCACCCGCATTCGCCGACTTACAATCGTAATTCCTCCCTGGCGGACAATTGCCCCAGATACCCAGTAGTCTCCCGCACCATCTTCGGCTTGCCCCACCTTGAACAAGCCGCCAGCGTTGAGAGGTTCGAGTTCCAAGGCATTGGGATTAAGATGACTGTTGCGAGAAATCAATTCCTGCATCGCCGCACCCAGGATTAAATCGTCTCCGAGGGGTTCTTCGACGATTAAGTCAAAGTGATAGCGACTGTCGACTGAGGCTTCGAGGGGCAGGTTAACTCGGACATCGGGGGGATTTTCTCCTGAAAGGATGCGGATTTCCTCTTCGAGAATCTCCTGGGAAACGATTTGCCCATTTTCATAAGTTTGGCGCGATCGCACAGTTCCATGAAGTTCAGTATTGGGCAAATCCCTGGCCTCTAAGCCGAGAATAGTGGTTTCGGTTTCAACTTGGTAGCCGTTCGCCGTCTCCTCCCAGGAGAGAATCTCGGTGTCGTAGCGTAGATTGGGGAACCGCTGCCAGAGTTGTTCGAGGGAGGCGCGGAAATCGTCGCGGTTGAGGCCATCAGCATGATCAAAGTCGTTGCTGTAGAAGTCCATTAAGCCCTCGATATCTCCCTCGGTTGAGGTACTATCAATGCTGTCTAGGAGATTTTCCAGTTCACTCGGGGCGCTGTCTGGACTGTTGGCCCAACTCGGTAGGGCGACTAGGGTGGAGGTGAGGCCCGAGGCGATCGCCCCGAGAACCATTGAAGGAATAATACTGCTGAGGCGACGGCGAGGCGTAGAAGTTCCAGAATTGGAGGTCATAGTCGGACAACTGAAAAGAGGAATCGTCTTTAGTCTAAACCCTAAAACAAAAGACCGGCTACTGATAATGTAGTCGGTCTTTTGCGAGGTATTAAAGTGGAGCCTACGGGAATCGAACCCGTGTCCGCCTTGGGTATTGACCTCACGATCATTCACAGGCTTAGCCCCGTTAACCCTTGGAGCGGGGACCGTCCCTTATCCCGGACGGTAGGATGCTCTGGTATTGTCTTAACTCAGTTCACTGACCAGAGACAGTGAATGAGTGCATCCGTTGGGGTTTACCTATAGCCCTTAACGGAGTCAGACTATAAGTGCTCGAACCTATTGGAGGTTTTTTCTAGGCAACCGCAGCTGCTTTACGAGCGAAAGGAACGATGTTGTTCGTATTTACTTTTTGTTTTGAGCCTTTGATTTACGAGAGGAGACTCACTCTCG
>CAZXWM010000033.1:0-18546 GCA_964644215.1 uncultured Phormidium sp. | reverse complement strand
ACCATTCCCACCGCATCACAAGCCTCCTCATACTCCGGTAACACATTCGCCGTCACCGCAATCACCTGAGGCCGTTCTGCCGGCGGCCATTCCGCAAAAATACATTCAGTAGCCTTAATCCCATCCATCTTGGGCATCTGAATATCCATCAAGACCACATCATAAGCCGTTTGACGGACCGCTTCGACCGCTTCGAGGCCATCATTCGCCACATCGGCCTCATATCCCAACCGTTTCAACAACCGTAACAGCACCTTCTGATTGACGAGATTATCTTCCGCCAAAAGTATGCGTAACGGGTGTTGCTGGCTAAAGGTATCATCCATCATTGGGGAAGGAGTCAAAACAACCACAGCTTAAAAAGACAACTCCTACTGTACACCAATTACTCAGTCGGCCCGGAGTCATAAGCCTCCACCAAGACAACGAATTTAAAAAGCCGCTTTGAACGCTCAGCCCCATCGATTCAACCCACCTAACTGAACAGAAACTCAGTATTTTCCACCGCTGCAACATTCGCCGCCAGCAAATCCGTTTCCGCCTCCGAGAAGTTATCACCCACCCGCAAACTGGGGACATCCGCCGTCGTCGCCGCCACATAAACCGAGAAACCCGGAGAATCCGCCGCCAACACATTATCCAACAGCCGAACCTGGTCTGTATCCTGAATTTGCGTCCCAGCAGTGACCAATAATGAACCCGTTAGATTATCGGCACTAAAGCCGCTGACGGTGTTTTCCTGAATCAGTAAGTTTTGGAAATTCCCCGTCCGTAACGTAATCCCGCCATCCGTTCGTCCGCGGCCGGCATCCGACTCACCGTTAATTGTATTCCCCGAGAGAGTAATATCCTCCAGAGGATTCCCCGCATCCTCAGTCCCCGAGAGTTGAATCCCCGAGCCTCCCTCAGCCGCAACATTGAGGGTATTATCCGAGAGGGTGCTACCAATGAGTAAATCGGCCACGATCGCATCACTATCAGCTTCGGTCCCAATGGCATCAACGACATTTTCCCTCACCGTCGCATCACTCAAGGTACTCAAACTGATACCAACCCCTTCGATATCATTAAACTGATTATTGGCAATCCTGACCCCAGTCCGGCGTTCCTCGGGACGCACCGACAGGCCCACCCCCTCAAAGATATTATTGAGAATCCGTAGATTGTTACCCGTGTTGTCTCCATCAACCCCTTCAGTAAAGCTAAAGCCATCTAAGGTAACATTGTTGGCATTGACTTGAACCGTCGCGGTAATTTCCGACTCATCACTACGACTTTCCTCGCCAGCAGTTCCCGCATTGGCCCCCAGCAACGTCACCGACTCCGTTAGATTCAAGGCCTCGCTATAGGTTCCGGCGGCAATGCGAATGGTATCTTGGCCATTGCCCACACTCACATCGTCACTATTGCCAATTTCTTCGTCATCTAAGGCATCCACAATACGGCCATAGACACGAACCGTCCCCGAGTTTCCGGCATCAGTTTCAATGCTGATATCTAAGTAGGTGCTGTTATCCTCCAACGCACTCACGCCGCCACTGGTGAGGGTAATTGTCCCGTCACTCTCAATGGTGATGGCCTCTTCGAGACTCTCGCCGTCGTCGGTTTCCACTCCAACAACGCTAAACCCTTCAGCATCCTCAGCGGCCACCTGGCCAATCTCCACCGCACTGTTGGCCACGAGGAGTTCCGCACCTCGTAGCTGTGGTGTTGTCGTCAAGTTCGCATCGGGATCAGCGTCCTCATCATCATCATCGTCCCCTGGGTCATCCTCAATGTCATCAAAGTCCGGTAAATCAGCAAAATCAAGGGCAAACACGCCCTCAGTGAGATTGTCCACCGGAACACCCCGGAGAATAGCAATGACCGAATCCGAGTTGCGACGGGTAATGACGGCATCATTGACATTAACCCCAGTTCCCTGATTGATCTCAATATCCTCAAAAGTGAGAAGTCCGCCCAGGAGTAGGCGATCGTCTTCGGCACTATTAAAGTCCAAAATGATATCTAAGCCGGGCTTATCAA
Organism: uncultured Phormidium sp.; assembly: GCA_964644215.1. Lineage (GTDB taxonomy): Bacteria > Cyanobacteriota > Cyanobacteriia > Cyanobacteriales > Geitlerinemataceae > Sodalinema. Next base: position 16,521 of record CAZXWM010000033.1, on the reverse strand, counting down.
TCAGAACAAAATTGTCGGCCCCGCCGCCACCACGAAGGGTGTTGTTTCCTTGACTACCGACGATGTAATCATTTCCCTGGCCGCCGGCCAGGAAATCATTGCCGCGATCGCCAAACAGGGTATCATCCCCCTGATTGCCAAAGAGAAAATCATCCCCCTGTCCTGCTCGGATTTGGTCATTCCCATCGCCACCGGCCATCGTATCATCATCGGAATTGCCAAACAGGGTATCATCTCCATCATCGCCCAAGATGGTATTTCGGCCCTCGCCGCCGGCCACCAAGTCATTGCCGCGTCCAGCATAGATGACATTGGCCCCGGATACACCGACAATGGTATCGTCACCGGCATTGCCAAAAATCGTGTCATTACCATCATCACCAAACAGGCTGTCATCACCGGGTCCTCCAACGAGGATATCACTACCGCGACCGCCAAACATCGTATCATCGCCATCCTCACCAATGAGGGTGTCATCACCGCGATTTCCAGCCAGAATCGTATTGCCCTGCTGCCCATAGATTAAATCATTGCCATCGGCCCCTCGGATTTGGTCATCCCCCAAACCGCCCAAGATGGTATCGTTACCCAGACCGCCGACGATGATATCTTCATCGGGGCCACCGGCGAGGACATTATTGCCGCCTGTACCGACGATGGTGTCATTGCCCTCGATGCCACGAATGAAATCATCACCGGTTCCCCCAACTAGGGAATCATTACCTTGAGCGCCAACGATGGTATTTTGTCCCGACTCTCCGAAAATGACATCATCGCCGTCATCTCCCGAGAGAGAATCATTACCCGCCCCCCCAAAGAGGGTATCATTGTCCTTGCCTCCAAAGATGCTGTCATTGCCCTCGTTGCCAAACAAGACATCTTCACCTGGGGCGCCGGCTAGAATATCGTTCCCGGCTAAGCCAAAAATGGTCTCGCTACCGGCGCTACCCAGAATGGTATCGTCGGCTTCCGTACCGCTAAACAGGGTATCGTCTTCCGTTAGGAGAAGATTCAGTCCAGCCATGTCAAATACTCTCTCACACTTGGTTTCCCACAGATCTATTGTCTCGGTCGCCTGGATGGGTTGACAGACCAGGCCTATCGATCCGGGGCGGGGAACCCTAACACGTTAGCATGACGTGCTACATTGCTGTTGGGTTGCCGATCGCCGCCATCAAATTCTAACCGCTTCTGGGTCACGTCACGTCTTAAAATTCCCTTAACGGAGATATCAACGGATGGGCCGGACAGAGAATTTGATGGGTTTAAATTTTGGCTCGTTTGTACCATTTTCGTTGTCTGACTGGGGGAATTGTTCGCTGTGTCTCATCCGACTTCTATGCCGTTTCACGTTAATCCGATCCACTTTGGTACCGATGGTTGGCGCGGCACCATCGCCGCTGATTTTACCTTTGAGCGGGTGGCCCAGGTGGCTCCCGTGGCCGCCGCCGTGTTAGACCGTCATTATGGTGCTACGGCGCGATCGCGCAGCATCGTCGTGGGCTATGATCGTCGCTTTATGGCTGAGGATTTCGCGCAACTGGCGGCGGATTGCCTCGTCGCGGCGGGGTTCGATGTCCTGTTATCGGAGTCCTACGCCTCGACGCCGGCCTTCAGTTGGGCGGCCCATCATCGCGGTGCTTTAGGGGCGATTGTGATGACGGCCAGCCATAATCCGGCTCGCTATTTAGGCTTAAAGGTCAAAGGAGGCTTTGGTGGCTCGGTTCCCCCGGAAATTACCCAGGAAATTGAGGCTCAACTCAAAACCGGGGAAGTCGTCACGGCTGAGAGGCCAGGAACCTTAACCCACTTCGATCCCTGGACGGAGTTTTGCGCGGATTTACGCACGAAAGTGGATATCGAGAGCATTCGTCAGTTGCTTCAGTCGGGCCAATTAACGGTCTTTGCTGATGTCATGCATGGGTCCGCCGCTGGGGGGTTAGCCAAGATTTTAGAGGCGCCGATTGAGGAACTCAACAGCGATCGCGATCCCCTCTTTGGCGGTGGTGCCCCGGAACCGCTCCCGAAGAACCTAGCGGGGTTATTTGAAGCCATTAAGGGCCATCGTCTCCATAGTCAGGGATTGGCTGTGGGCATTGTTTTTGATGGCGACGGCGATCGCATTGCCGCCGTCGACAGTGAAGGAAATTTCCTCAGTTCCCAGGTGCTCATCCCCATTTTGATGGAACATTTGGCGCAACGAAAGGGACTCTCGGGGCAAATTGTCAAAACCGTGAGTGGTTCAGACTTAATCCCCCGCTTGGCTAAACTCTATGAACTCCCCCTGTTAGAAACCCCCATTGGCTTTAAGTACATCGCCGATATCATGCTCTCGCAGGATGTCCTCCTCGGCGGTGAGGAATCCGGGGGAATTGGCTACAACACCCATATCCCAGAACGGGATGCCCTCTTGTCGGCGTTATATGTCCTAGAGGCGGTGGTACAGTCGGGCAAAGGTTTAGGCTTGCTCTATCGGGACTTACAGGAGAAGGTCGAGTTTGTCTCGATGTATGACCGGATTGATTTGCCCCTAGCCAATATGGCGGTGCGTCAGGCCCTCGTCGATGAGTTGGAACAGCATCCTCCTGACACCATCGCCTCCAAAGCCGTCGAGAGTTGTCAAACTACCGATGGCTACAAGTTCCGTCTTGCTGATGAAAGTTGGCTCCTGGTGCGTTTTAGTGGTACCGAACCGGTGTTACGACTCTATTGTGAGGGACCCAGTACGGCCGAGGTGCGTCAAACGCTACATTGGGCCAGAGATTGGGCCAAAGGCGTTGAAGCCTCCATGGCCGCCTAGCCTCAGCCTTCCCCTGAGCGATGCCTCTATCGTTGAGTTTTTGCCAAAACCGCAACCCCAGCTACGGGAATTTGATGCTGGTTTAAGACGGCCTTGGCTTCGAGGGTTGTGGTTCCGGTGGTGTGAATGTCGTCGAGGAGGAGAACTCGCTGGCGGGGTGGACGACGTTGAAAGGCCGGCCCCAGGGCGATCGCCTTTTGCAAGGTCTGTTGGCGCTGTTGAGGGGTCAATTGGAATAGGGGTTGGGTGTTTTTAACCCGTTGTAGCCCCTTAGCTGCCAAAGGAAAGCCGGTTAAATCACAAAAATACCGCGCCAGACGTTCGGCTTGATTGAAGCCCCGTTGTCGCTGTTTATCGGGGTGCATGGGGATGGGAACAACAATGAGGGATTTAGGCAATCTCGACGACTCTTGCCAGGCTTCGGCCATGCGATGTCCCAGGAGACGAGCCAGTTGAGGGTTATTCTCATATTTAAGGGCGGCGATGGCCCGTTTGAGGGTGCCGCTATAGGTTCCCCAGGCGAATAGGGGCAACTCTCCCCGCCACTGCTGACGGGGGTTCGTCTGTCGGCAGTCGTCGAGACGGCGTTGACAGGCGACACAGAGTTCATGTCCTTCGAGGGGGCGATCGCACAGGGGACAGTTAGGACGTAAAACGAGGTTAAGAACGGAATCGAGTAAACGCACCATGATCATGACTCTGGCCAACCTCAGAGATTATATCACCCAAAAATTGGCGACAGTTCTCGAAGAACTGCCGCCAGAAGGACTGATAATTCAGCATTATGATGTTCTAGTCCCAAGAGATGCCCTGACTTAACCTTAGGAACAACGAACTAGCTGCGTTGGCGTTTGCGGGTGGCAAACAGAGAGCCAGCCATCGCGCCTAAACCCAAGAGGAGAGAGGGTTCAGGAATATCCGTTTCTTCAACCGATTCAACCATAACGACCAAATCATTGTAGTCCCAGTCACTGCCTTCATATTTATCCTCAAAGGCAACGATAAATTCATTATCTGTGAAGAGTCCAGCTTGCTTGCCGGGAAGATCCATATCAAAGCTTCCATCCCCTTGATAGATGGCAGAATGACGAATTCCCTTGGGATTCATACTGTCATCGGAGTAGAAGGTTCCCTGGGGACTGGTGATATAGAAGCCGAAGACATTTCCAAAGTTCTCAACAATTGTGGTATCCGAATCTACTCCGTTATCGGGATGTTGAAGGGTGGAGCTTCGGACTGTGCCATTGTCGAAGAAAGACACCGTACTTTCATCTTTGGAGGTATCCGCTCCGTCAAAAATTTCCAGTTTCAAACCAGACTTGTTAAAAATACCAAAGGTATTGTCTGAGGCGAAGCCAGCAATTTCAAACATGAATTGCGAGATCGAACTTCCCGTCGCTGTATTGGTGAAGTATTCGTAGCCTGTTTCAGCGTCGTTGACATCGAAGAAGTCACCGTCAACTGTCAAATAGTCTAATGACCCTTGTAGAGTGCAGTCATTATCGATGAAACAACCGGAACCGGCACCTGGGTAGTTGTCATCGCTATCACTGCTAATACCGGCCGGGGTTCCGAGTTGTGCCGAGGCGGGGTTCGCACCGATGACGAGTCCACCGAGGGCGATCGCCGCGCCTGCGGTCAGGGTTAGGGTTCTTTGGCTGAGTTGAGTAATGGTTTTCATGATCAGTTCCTTTTTTACGTGTTTATACTTAAGTTCGTCTGAGTATCACTATAAATACTCTCTCGATAATTTGGGGGTTTATACGGAAATCTTTACGAAAGCTTTAAAAAAGAGAGGCAATTTTAGGGGTTTTGTATAGAAATTGTGAAGATGAGGGGAGTCTGGGACCCTAGGTAATCCCACTGAGTGACCAATTCCGGGCTTTTTCCTGGGGCAAGATGACGAAGGCGTTACAATCGACGGGAGAGCGATCGCAAAACTTCAAGATTCCGTGGCAGATATTTTTCAACTCACCGCTTCCGAGGGAATCTCCCGGTCCGGGTTGGGCGATCGGGCCTATCACCTGAGTCAGTTAGCCGCCCACCGGGAGCCGATTCTGCCGGGAGTTGTGGTCTCGGCCCAACTGCTGCGAGACGTCTGGGAGAACACCCCTTGGCGCGATCCGTTATTTGCCGAACTCTCTGATAGCACCCTGCATCTGCAAACCAACGATTGGCGACAACTCCAAGCCATCGCCCAACAGATCCGTCAGGCCCTGCTAACCGTAGAACTTCCCGAGGCGATCGCCGAACGCCTCAATCAAGCGATTAACCCCCTCAATGGGGCTGGGCTGATATTTCATCCCTCCTTATATATAGAAGACCACGCCTCCCTGGAACTGGTGGGCCTATTAGAGAGTCACGTCAGTTCAGGCGATCGCGCCAGCCTCAGTCAAACCCTCAAACAAGCCTGGGCTGAACTCTTCCGCGCCCGCAGTCTCCTCTATTGGCAACGGGCCAAGATTCCCCTCAACCGCATCTATTTAGCAATTCTCATCCAACCGCTACAGCCAACCCTCGTCTCAGGACTGCTCAACCTGCGTCGGGATGCGATCGAGATCATTGCTACTCGGGGCTTACCCCAAAGCCTTTGGAACGGCTGCATCGCTCCCGAACGCTATCAGCTTGAAGCCGACAGTGGCCAAATCCGTCACCATGATCTCGGAACTCCCCTTTGTTACGAGTCCTTTTGTCCCGACTCAGGGGAGATTCAGGTGGTCGCCGTCGATAGCGATCGCCCCCAGGGACCGGTTCTCAAACCCAAGCTACTGCGACAACTACGTCATCACGCCCAACGCATCTATCACGACTTAGATCACGAAAACCGCGATCGCGCCGATCTCGAATGGGTCCTAACTCAGCAGCATCCCGACACCGCCCCAACCTGGTACATTAGCCAATTTTATCCTCAAGGCTCTCAAGGCTTAAGATTGCCAACCCTGAGCCAACCGGGAGGCGATCGCGCCTCCGGTTGGCTCAGCAAACGCCCCAGGCCGTCGAGCCCATTTCAGGGAATCGCCGCCTCCAGTGGTCAAGTCTATGGCGTTGTCTGCCAACTGTCAGATTTAGAGATTAAAGACCAGACGGGCCAGGCCCACAAGCAAATTTTGCTTGTTCCCCAATTTGAGCCGCAAGATGTCCCACCCGGTCAGCATCTGGCTGGACTCATCAGCGAAAGCGGTAGCCGCACCAGCCACGGAGCCATTTGGGCGCGGGAGTTGGGCATTCCGGCGGTCATGGGGGTAGCCAATCTGAGCCAGCACGTCGAAGCGGGACAGACAATTTATCTCGACGGCGATCGCGGCCAAGTGTATCTCAACCCTCCCCCCAATTTACCGGTGTCTTCTACCACCCGGCCCTTCTCCTCTACCCCGATGTCCCCAACCCCTCCCGTTCATGGAACCGAGCTGTTTCTCTCCTTCAGCCAACCTCAGCTTGCACCCTATGCAGCTCAACTCCCGGTCGATGGTGTCGGCTTAATCCGCTCAGAACTGCTGGCCCAAAGTCTCTCTCTGAACCAATACTCTCCCCCAGAGCGTTTGCAGCACTTGAGCGAGGGCTTACGGGCGATCGGCCAAGCCTTTGCGCCGCGCCCGGTGTACTATCGCAGTCACGATGGAGGACGGCCTGGACAAGCCCTGGGCCTACGGGGAACTCTGGCTTATACCCAGGACGCCAGTGGCTTTAAAGAAGAACTCATGGCCCTAGCCCAAGTCCAAGAGTCGGGATATGACAACTTGCGTTTGATTTTGCCCTTTGTCCGTTCCATTGAGGAGTTCAAAGCCGCTCAAACCTTGATTCGTCAACAAGGCTTATACCAATCTCGGGGATTTCAATGCTGGCTAATGGCCGAGGTTCCCTCCGTGGCGGTGTTATTGGAGCAGTATGTTGAAGCTGGGGTTCAGGGAATTGCCATTGGTAGCCATGATTTGAGTCAGTTGATTCTGGGCTTCGATCGCGACGATCCTCAAGTGGCCCCTCACTTTGATGTCACTCATCCGGCGGTCTTAGATGCGATCGCCCGTTTAGCCCTCAGCGCCCGCCGCCTCAAGATTCCCTGTACCATCTGTGCTGATTCGAGAGTTCCCACCTCTGGCGATTGCGCCCTAGAAGCGTTTATCCGCTGCGGTGTCACGGGAATCTGCCTCAGTCCAGAGAACTTAGAGAGTCAAGTTCAGGCGATCGCGCGGGCCGAACAGCGGTTGCTTTTAGAGGGATTTTGGCAGCGTGGGCAACCCAATTAGATGGCTCGTTTGTTGGCTTCAATAGCGTCGGCGTAGCGGCCTAATTTTTGTAACACGATGCCTTTATTCATCCAGGCCTCGCGATCGTCAGGCTGACGTTCGACAATCGTATCCCAACTGCTGTTGGCCTCGGACCAGCGATGGAGCTGTTGCAAGGCCCTGGCTCGCAGCCGATAGGCTTGCAGATCCTCGCCATCGAGTTCAATGAGGCGATCGCAGGCGGTGATCACCTCCTCAAACTGTTCGAGAGCCTGATAATTCAAACTTCGTTCTCGCCAAAGACGCGCATCCTCAGAATTGAGGGCTAATGCCCGTTCAAGAAAGCGTAAGGCCGCATGATAGTTTTGGGCCTGAGCCTGTTCCTGGGCTTTCTGATAAAGCTGATCGATTTCCTGGGTGTCACTGGCGGCATCGCGGGGCCGCTGGGCATCGGGTTCGACGACTGAAGCCTTGAGATCCCCTGAGGCCACCTTTGGCTGTTGTTGACCTCGATCTAACCCCAGGGCGTGATTATTGGCTTCGATCGCCTCCTCATAGCGGCCTAACTTCTGTAGGGCCACTCCTTTATTAATCCAAGCATCTCGGAAATAGGGATTGAGATCTAAAGCCGTATCCCAACTGTCAATGGCCTCTTGCCAGCGTTCTAAACTCGCTAAAGCGACACCCCGACGAAACCAAATATCTGAATCATGGCGATCGAGTTCTAAGGCTTTGTCCCAAGTGGCGAGGGCGTCATCCCAACGTTTGAGTTGTAAGCCCAAGACTACCCCTCGGTGAATCCAGGTTTGGATATCTTGGGGATTGATGGCCAGGGCTTTATCCCAACTCTCTAACGCCGCTTGAGGCCGTTTCATCTCATGTTGCAGATCCCCGAGATGACTCCAGGCTTCGGCGGAGTTGGGGTTGAGTTCCACGGCTTGCTGATACAGGGCCAGGGCTTCGCGAAAGCGTTTGAGTTCCGCTAGGGCATCACCGCGATAAATGAGAGCCTGTAGGTTTTCGGGATCGGCGAGGAGGACGCGATCGAAAGCCAGCAAGGCCGCTTCGTTGTTCTCTTGATTGAGTTGTTCGATGCCAAGTTGCATCCAGCGTTTGGCTTCCGCCTCCTGATTGGCAGTGGTGGCCGGCGTTTCGGATGGAGTCTCCGGCTCCGATTCGGGGTCTGGGGCCGGTTCGGGGGTGACTGGGGCGGATGGAGTCGCTGCCACTTGAGCGAGATCGCACAGTTGTCGCCCAATTTCCCCGGCTAAGCTGGCGATACGTCGTGAACTGATTTGACTCAGGGCCACGAGTTTTTGGCCGAGTTCTCCTTGGGGGCGATCGCCTTCTATTCTTGCTTTTCCGAAGCGGTGCAACCAGGCGAGCCACTGTTCATCGCTGGCGCGATCGCTCAACACGTCGAAGAAACGATCCACTTTAACCCCACTCCAACCTTGACTAACGCCATCGAGCAGTTGCAGGAAGTAGTATTCATATTCCGTGTCGCTCAATGACGACGGGGGAGGTGTGACTGATTCCTGGGGGGCGGTTGCGCCAAATAAACCTCGGAAAAAGTTAATGATCCCCTGTACGATCCGCCTCAGCATGGGTTCTCTATCTCGTCTGGTCTAACCTTCTGATTTTAATGGGGATTGTCCCAGGTGATCGCCCCATCTTGGAACTTCGATCATCGAACTTCAATCATCGAACTTCAATCATCGAACTTCAATCATCGAACTTCAATCATCACAGTCGTTGCATCGGCTCATGTTTAGGATCGATGATTTTCTGACCGGCCCGGGCAAACTTCACGGCTAGGGAGAGTTTGGGGGCTTTGCCGAAGATCATCGAGACTTCCCCCATGCCAAAGTGATCATGAACCAGGCGATCGCCCACCTTCCAGTCTTGCGTCAGTTGCGCTCGATTAGAGGAGGCGTACCCCTTACCCTTGGCGGCGACGCGGTTTCGCGGCTGGGTATTGCCTTTGATAAACTCTCGGGGGAGTTCCCCTAAAAACTGAGATGGGGCGGCGGTTTGAACTTGTCCCCAGAGACGACGACTCAGGGCGTGGGAGAGAAACAGTTGTTCTTGGGCGCGGGTAATCCCCACATAACAGAGTCGCCGTTCTTCTTCGAGGGCGCGGGGATCTTGTTGGCTACGATAGTTGGGAAAGAGGCCGTCTTCCATCCCCACTACAAAGACGACAGGAAATTCTAGCCCCTTGGCTGAATGCAGGGTCATCAGAGATACGGCACTATCGTCGTCATCGAGGTTATCGAGGTCTGAGGCCAAAGAAGCACTGGCCAGGAAGCCACTGAGGGAGGTATCTTCGCTTTCCTCGCCATATTGCACCAGGGCGTTGTAGAGTTCTTCGACGTTCTGACGGCGGTTTTCGGCTTCCTCGGTTCCTTCTTGTTTCAGGGCTTCGATATAGCCGGATTCTTCGATGACGGCGGTAAAAATATCGGTGGCCTCCGTGTTATCGACGACGGCTTGTTGGCGTTGGATGAGTTCGACAAATTCAAGGATACGCTTGGCCCGAGAACCAGCGACGGTGCGAATGGAGGTTTCGTCACTGATGATGTCCCAGAAGGGAACATTGAGTTGTTGGGCGACACTGTCGATTTTGCCGAGGGTGGTTTTGCCGATGCCCCGTTTGGGAACGTTAATGACTCGTTTGAGACTCACGCTATCGGCGGGGTTGACAATTACGCGCAAATATGCTAATACGTCTTTAATTTCGCGGCGATCGTAAAAGCGCAGGCCGCCAATGACCTGAGAGGGGATATTACGCTGCACCAGGATATCTTCAAAACTGCGGGATTGGGCGTTGGTGCGGTAGAGGATGGCGAAGTCCCCCCAGTTGAGTTCAGGGTTCTCTCGCATCAAGGCGGCCATTTGCGAGGCCACAAAGTCGGCTTCTTCCCGTTCGTCGTCGGCCCGGTAGATACAAATTGGCTCTCCCTCGCCTCGGGTGGGCCGCAGCACTTTCTCAATGCGCTCGGTGTTGCGTTCAATGAGACTGTTGGCCACTTCTAGGATGGTTTGGGTGGAGCGATAGTTCTCTTCGAGTTTAACCATGGTTTCGGTCAACTCGTCGTCTAAGCCGTCGCCAAAGTCGTTCTGAAAGTCCAGGAGAATGGTGAAGTCGGCCATGCGAAAACTATAGATGGATTGGTCAACATCGCCGACGACGAAGACGGAACGTTTGGGCCAATCGTCAAAGTCTTGGGGATGTTGACCGTTGGTGGCCAACAGGCGAATCAGGTTGTACTGGGTGCGGTTGGTGTCTTGATATTCGTCAACGAGGATATGGCGGAATTTGTCATGCCAGTATTGCAAGACATCGGGGTTCTGTTGGAAGAGTTCGACGGGAACGCGGATGAGATCGTCGAAGTCGAGGGCGTTGTTGGCGGCCAGTTGATCTTGATAGGCGCGGTAGACTTCGGCGATGGTACGGCCGCGATAGTTGGCCTCGTTGCGTTCGACGTCGGCGGGAGACCAACCTTTATTTTTGGCGTTGCTGATGGCGTAGCGAACGGTTTTGGGGTTAAATTTGCGATCGTCGAGGTTGAGTTGGTTGACGACGATGTCTTTGACGAGGGGGTGAACGTCGGATTCGTCGAAGATGGTGAAGGACCGGGTCCATTGTCGCCCGTTTTCGTCTCGGTATTTGTTGATGTCGAAGCGCAGGATTTTGCCGCAGAGGCTATGGAAGGTCCCAATCCAGAGGGGTTTGATGTAGGTGCGCCAAACTCGCGATCGCAGTTGGGTTTGTTCGGCTAAATCCAGGGCTTCGAGGGGTTTATCATGGGTTTGGGCGGCCAGGTTTTGGGCAAAGAGGGTTTCAACTCGCGCCTTCATTTCTTTGGCGGCTTTGTTGGTGAAGGTGACGGCCAAAATCTGTTCTGGGTCAACTCGATGCTTGAGAATTAGGTTGGCGACGCGGTAGGTGAGGGCGCGGGTTTTGCCTGAACCGGCACCGGCGACCACTAGCAGCGGCCCTTGGTGGTGTTGGACGGCGCTGCGTTGGCAGGGGTTGAGTTGACGGAGAAAGTCAGAGGTGGCAGTCATAGTAGAGAAGGGAGGGGTCGTCGCAGGCTTGGGGAAACGGGGACGGCGTTAGTCGATTAAGACTTCTTGTTTGTTGGCGCCAACGTCATCTTGCCATTCGATTTCGGGCATATCTTCAAAGGTTTTGCGGACGGATTCTTCCCAATAGCGGCGAATGGTGGCCAGATAGGGACTGCCGAGTCGTAGTCGCAGCCGGTGGTGAATCTCGAAGCGATCGCGTTGGTACATGAGAACGTTGAGGGGAGGACCAACGGAGATGTTGGATTTCATGGTCGAGTCGATGGAGAGGACGGCGGCTTTGACGGCTAGGTCGAGGGGGGTATCGTAGTGGAGGACGCGATCGAGGATGGGTTTGCCGTATTTGGTTTCGCCGATTTGTAGGAAGGGGGTTTCGGGGGTGGCTTGGATGAAGTTGCCTTGGGAGTAGATGCGGAAGAGTTGCGGGTCTTCTCCCTGGATTTGGCCGCCGACGAGGATATTACATTGAAAGTCGATTTTATCGCGTTCGAGCCAGGGGCGATCAATCTCTTGGATGTTTCGCAGGGTGTTGCCGATATAGCGGGCGACGTCGTAGAAGTTGGGTAGGGTGTGGAGGTTAGGGTCTTTGTTTTGTTTGATATCTTGCCGCAGATGGTTCATCACGGTCTGGGTGATGGACAGATTACCACTGGTACAGAGGACAATGGTGCGATCGCCGGGGACGCAAAAGTCAAAGAGTTTCTGATAGGTAGAAATATAATCGACTCCGGCATTGGTGCGAGAGTCGGCGCCAAAAATAAGTCCGTCGCGGTTAATAATCCCTAAGCAGTAGGTCATAGATGGGTTGAGTTGACTAAAAAAGTCGCTATTAGCTGGCAGGTATCGGTTCGTATCGCCCTTATTTTACCGCCACCTGTCTCCCTCAGAGGGCGATCGCCCTCGATTGGCTGTCGTTTAACGGTGGACTCGAAGCTGAGTCTGGCGGCAATTCTGAGAAACTTGGGGCGGATTTGCCGAGAGGGTCTTCAGGGGTTGGCTCAGCAGAATTAGGCTCTATGCCCCACACCAGAAGGACTTGAGGCGATTGTCCAGAAAATACGTCCCTAGGGGATTCGGTGATGGACTTAATCTATGTCATAATAATTAACAGATTTTTAAGACTTGGCTGATTCACGTTAGCTGATAGAACCCCTTGCAAGTGCGAAGTTATGGATACTCAAGAGTCCAACGAGCTGCAACCTGAACAGCAGCCGCCAACCGAGCAAACGGAGCAACAAGCGTCTCCCCCAGAGCGCGATCGCTATGAATGCCTCGCTTGCGGCTATGTCTATGAGCCGCAACTCGGCGATGATAACGGTAATGTGCCGGCCGGAACGCCGTTTGCCGAAGTTACCGATTCCTGGCGGTGTCCCGTCTGTGGTGCGCGTAAACAATCCTTTGCCAATGTTGGCCCCAAAGGCACAGCATCAGGCTTTAAGGAGAACTTTTCCTATGGTTTGGGGGTCAATACGCTGACACCCACGCAAAAAACCTTATTGATTTTTGGCGGCTTAGGATTAGGGGTTCTGTTTATGTTGAGTCTCTATGGCCTAGGTTAAATTCCGCATAAGTCCTTGTGATTATTGAAAAAACTGCGACGACGATGAACGCTATGCTGCACCGTTTGAAATCAATCGCGATGGTGATCGCGGTGGTCTTTTTGCTGGCAGGCTGTAAGTATGCTCCGTCTTTAGAGGCTAATCCTTGGCTGGTGCAATCTCTGCCCACGGAGGCGACCTTTGCCGATGTTGCCTTTACGGATGATTTGTCCCGAGGTTGGTTGGTGGGGAACAAAGGAAGCCTGTTTGAAACGACGGATCAGGGTGAAACTTGGACGGCTCGTTCTCTGGATTTGGGGGGTGAGTCAGTCACCTTTGATTCGGTTAGTTTTTATGGGAATGAGGGTTGGATTGTTGGAGAACCGGCAATTTTACTCCATACAACAGATGGCGGCGATCACTGGGAACGAGTCCCGTTAAGTGATAAGTTGCCCGGAAGTCCCCGTACCATTGTGGCCACGGGTCCTCATTCGGCGGAGATGACCACCAATGTGGGTGCGATTTATCGCACTAGCAATGATGCACAGAATTGGAAGGGATTGGTTGAGGAAGCCTTGGGGGTTTTCCGTAATATTTCCCGTTCAGCCGATGGGAGTTATGTGGCGGTGTCGTCGCGAGGAAACTTCTATTCAGTCTGGGATAATGACAACCAAACCTGGCAACCGTTTAATCGTCACAGTGCCAGACGGTTGCAAAATATGGGTTTCACCCCCGACGGAAATCTTTGGGTGTTAGGCCGGGGTGGAATGCTTCAGTTCGGGGATGCTGAAGATCCTGAAGCTTGGCAAGAGCCTGAGTATCCTGAGTTTTCCACCAGTTGGGGACTGTTGGATTTGGCCTATCAAACCCCGGATGATGTTTGGCTCGTCGGAGGAAGTGCCAACTTGCTCTATAGTAACGATGGGGGTGAAACCTGGCTCAAAGATCGTCAGGTAGCAGAGGTTCCCTCGAATTTCAACCGGGTGAAATTTATTCAACCGGATCTCGGATTCATTCTGGGACAACGAGGAACGTTGCTTCGCTATGACCCCAGCCCAGACCTAACCTGATCCCGACCGGCAACCGTTCTCAGACTTGTTGGCTGCGGTTGCTTGTAGGTGTCTCGTTGTTTTTGTATCATAGATTGTAGATTTTAACACTGTCGAGAGGAGGATTTTAACAAACATGGCAGGTACAACTGGAGAACGCCCGTTTTCAGATATTATTACCAGCGTCCGCTATTGGCTGATTCATGCGGTCACTATCCCGATGCTCTTTATTGCGGGTTGGTTTTTTGTGAGTACGGGTTTGGCTTACGATGCGTTCGGAACGCCTCGTCCTGATGAGTACTACACGAAACAACGGCTGGAATTGCCGATCGTCTCGGATCGCTTTGAAGGTCGTCAGCAAATTGAACAGTTTATCAAATAACTGAGTTTCTGAGTTTTTTAACGAGAGGTTTTTAACCATGACAAATCGTTCCCCGTCTGAACCCGTTACCTATCCCATTTTTACAATTCGCTGGATTGCTGTTCATACTTTGGCAGTTCCTTCAGTGTTCTTTCTCGGCGCGATCGCCGCGATGCAGTTCATTCAACGCTAGGACTTAACAATGCCAACTCGTCAAAAGAACCCGAACCGCCAGCCGGTTGAACTCAACCGTACATCACTGTACTTGGGTTTACTTCTAATCTTTGTGCTGGGTGTGCTGTTTTCGAGTTACTTCTTTAACTAGCTCCCACCGTCGGATCTAGTGGTTTCATTCATTACGTTACATCACGTTAAACAGGAGACTTCAATTATGTCTGGAGATGCAAGAATCCCCCTTTGGATCGTGGCTACGGTCGCCGGAACGGGCATTTTAGCCGTGGTAGGACTCTTTTTCTATGGAGCTTATGTCGGCGTCGGTTCAGCGATGTAAGCGATGGTTGGCTTGATTGCCCCTCAAGCTAATTAAAGTATTGACAAAAAGACCCTCTTGTGGTAAGGGGGTCTTTTTTGCGGCGGCTAGGGGTGATGCTAGGGGTCAGGTTTGCTGCTGAGGGGCAAACTCGGGAGTCCGGGGGGAGAGACGCGACGGGCGATCGCCACCTTATAACTTTCTCGCTCATGATCCATATCCACGGCGATCGCCTCAAATTGTAATTCCACACCGCCCTGGGGAATGGTTAAACGAATCATCGATTCGAGGAGGTCATCGTCCACCGGAAAGAAGTCTGTCAGCCAACGGGGACCATCGAGAAGAAGCTGATTTTGCCGATCATGAATCCAGAGTTTTACATACACACGTTGCGGCGTCTGCTTCAATCGCACCCGAATCAAGGCCGGACGACCCACAGCTAAGGTATGAGTCGGAACAATCAACTCGGGAGTGGGAACCGGCTGCTGGGGCGGTGGAGTCGCTGCCAATTTTGCTACTGAGGGCGGCACCTCTGGATCATTGTCAACAACGACTTCTGAGGCTTCCTCCAGGGAAGACTCAAAATCATCGCCGAGACTGAAGGGATTACCGTCGTTGGCTTGTTGCGCCCGAGCGTTGAGCCAGTCCGAGAGATCGTCATTATGAGCAATATCGTTGAGCCGAGAACTGAAGCGACTCGGGGCTAAACCTCCTTCGAGACTGGGGGCGATCGCCGAGTCGGGCGCAGAGGTCTGAGCCGTCTCCTCCTCGGAAGTGGGCCTGGAGGTCATCTCAGAAGTCCAAGGAGCGTCAGCGGGGAGATCGTCGCCCAACTCAGGGGCGAGCGGCGCGGGACTCAGGGGCGTTTGCTGGGGAAGTTCCGGGGAACTGGGGGGGGAACTGGGTTGTTGCAACTCGCCAAAGGGATTGTCTAGGGGTTGCGGTAAGGGTTTGCCAAAACTGGGCAAATCCAGAGATGTCTTGCCAGGCGATCGCCCCTGGTTGAGACGAGGGGGGAGAGCCTGTTGCGGCTTGGAAGGGTTGTCCGTAGCTGCCGGTGGCTGGTTGGCAGCTTGGGGGTTGAGAGGACGAGACACGGGACGGGACGGGGGCTGCGATCGCTCAATCAGAGAGCGATCAATCTGTCCATCGGCCAACTCATGCAGAAGTGTCTCTAATCGAGTGGTCACCACAAAGGACTGTTTCGCCAACACCGTCGGAACCGCATCACAGAGAACCACCTCGCCCAAAATGAGACGGCTTTGACAAGACTCAGGAATCGTCACCGGATAGGAAAACTCAATCGGCGCCTCTTGAGGGGGTAACAAGCGTTGTAGAGTGGTCACCACATGCAGACTTTGGGGTTCTCGTAGGCGAATCCGCAGGTGCAACCCCGATAACCTAGGAGAGTTGCCCGAGAGACAGTCAACTCGTCCCGCTAAGACTAACACCTCTCGGTCTGGGAGACGATAGTTATCTTGGGCCAGTTGTAACCGTAAATCCAGGTCTGGGCGCTGGTCTGGGCGATCTGGCTCCCGAGTGGGGGATGTGTCGTCAGGGATGGGGGCGACGGGTGGCTGGGGAGGTTCGGGAAGCGGGGATGCTGATGGGGGAGAGTTGGGGAGATCCACCGCCGCCGCCTCAACCTGTAGCCGAACCTGTCCTTGAGGGGGATCATCGGGGCGATCGCGTCTCAGGGCCGCCATCGAACAGGAGAGTGACCAAACACCAACACTCAAATCCGTCGCCGGAAGGACTAAAATCGTGCCATCCTCATCGGTCTGACGGGTGGTGCGGTAAAACTGTCCCGTCCCCCCAGACTCCGACTGGGGTTCATAACGCACACAGACCTCCGTCACCGCTCCCGTGGCTGAGGTTCGCGCCACCACCCGATAGCGTCCCGGTGTGAGGCGAGTTTGCCCCTCTCCGAGAGGAAGCCAAACGCGATCGCCCTCCCGTTGAATTAGA
>CAZXWM010000032.1:0-18627 GCA_964644215.1 uncultured Phormidium sp. | reverse complement strand
GTTTAATTCCTCTGATTGCCGAAAGGCGTTGAGCACGAACTAAAATCTCATTTCCTGTCCCATACGTTTGAGGTTTAATTCCTCTGATTGCCGAAAGGCGTTGAGCACTTTGAGTCTATTTTCGCATCTCTCGAAGGATTGCTGGGTTTAATTCCTCTGATTGCCGAAAGGCGTTGAGCACTTGTTCTCTTTGATGCCTATCAGTCTTTTGACCGATGTTTAATTCCTCTGATTGCCGAAAGGCGTTGAGCACTTAGAATCTGAGAACGCTCTTGACTTAGGCGATTTATGTTTAATTCCTCTGATTGCCGAAAGGCGTTGAGCACGGAACCAGATAAAAATTGTTAAGCACAAGGCAAGCGGTTTAATTCCTCTGATTGCCGAAAGGCGTTGAGCACGAGTTCATCCCCAACTCCTAACCCACTACGGCCTACGTATAATTCCTCTGATTGCCGACAGGCGTTGAGCACAGTAGGTGTGGGACATTAGCTCACCACATTGAAGGTTTAATTCCTCTGATTGCCGAAAGGCGTTGAGCACTACTGAGCGATTGCCATGCCGATTCTCGACGATGAGTTTAATTCCTCTGATTGCCGAAAGGCGTTGAGCACGGACGGTGCTATCGGGGTAGATGCTCCGGTTATCCCCCTTGTTTAATTCCTCTGATTGCCGAAAGGCGTTGAGCACTGAACCTATATCCTGGATTATTAGCGCATCGGAAGACGTTTAATTCCTCTGATTGCCGAAAGGCGTTGAGCACTCAACTCGATTAAAACGAAAGGGCTAAATGCTTCTTGTTTAATTCCTCTGATTGCCGAAAGGCGTTGAGCACAAGCAGAAGGGCGGCGACACGCCGACCGCCTTGACTACCGTTTAATTCCTCTGATTGCCGAAAGGCGTTGAGCACACAAGCAAGGTTTTGTCACTGCTGCTATGACAACTAAAGTTTAATTCCTCTGATTGCCGAAAGGCGTTGAGCACTTTCCCCGGAGATTGTATCGGCCTACTATGCCTCTCGTTTAATTCCTCTGATTGCCGAAAGGCAGAGAACTCGCGATTCGCTGTTTGATGGGGTCCCGTGGGTCGTTCACATAAATCAGGATATTCGTATCAACGGCGTTCATGCAAACTCTCGCGGGTTAACTCGGGTGCAGTGGTGGGGATGGGATTTTGCTGCATCTTCTCAACCAGTGACCTGAGAAAGATAGTTTTCTCACGCGGATCTGAGATTTTAGGCGCAATGAGCCTGGAGGAATTGACCCATAACTCAACTTCTGTTCCCTCGGGCAAATGGCAATCTGTTTTCAGGACAAAAGTCCCGTTATGATAGACCGCTTTTAACGGGTAAGGCATGACAAGAGGACTCCTTTGGGGTGAAACCTAGGGCGGTGAAAAATGCCTAGAGAAACGGGGGCAAGTTGTGCCTATCATAACAACTGCTATCACCCTTGGCGCACTCAAGGAAGCCAGGACTCTCACTGACAAAAGCATTGAGTCGTCGCACCACCCCATCCAGAAACCGGGTGTCTCCACAGACACTCGGTTTCTCAATCTCCCAACCCCTCATTCAGCCCGCAACCAATCCCCACAGCGTCTCACCCGGATCGTCAAACGAGGGCGAAGAAGACTACAATATCGCTCGATTAACATTTCATGACCGATGAGCTTCTATGACTCTAACTCGCTCCTCTGGCATCCCCAAACGACGCCGACTCATACGGCTACTCTGGGTTGCTCTCACCCTCACCACCCTCCTACTCACCCAACTCCCCAGCCTAGCCCGACAAGACCTGGCCAGCGCCCCTCAATACGAATTTCGCGGCGTTTGGGCTGCCTCCGTCATCAACATCGACTGGCCCTCTAGCCCCAACCTCGGCACCAATCAGCAAAAAGCAGAACTCATCGGCATCCTTAACCGGATGCAACAACTCAACCTCAACGCCCTGATTCTGCAAATACGCCCCGCTGGCGATGCTCTCTACTACTCCGACATCGAACCCTGGAGTTATTGGCTCACGGGACAACAGGGACGACCCCCCAGCCCCTTCTACGACCCCCTGGAATTTGCCATTGAGGAAGCCCACGCCCGCAACATCGAGCTGCACGCCTGGTTGAACCCCTATCGCGCCAAACTCGGGGGCAACTATGACCTGGCCGCCAACAATATGGCTCGCCAGTTCCCCCAATACGCCTATTCCTATCGCAATCTGATTTGGATGGACCCTGGAGCGAAAGTGATTCAAGATCGCACCTATGATGTCATCATAGATGTGGTCAATCGCTACAGTATCGATGGCATTCACCTCGATGACTACTTCTATCCCTATCCAGAACCGGGCGTTGAGTTCCCTGACGATGACACCTATGGGGAGTATCGCAAAAATGGTGGTCGCCTCAGTCGGGACGATTGGCGCAGAGATAATGTCAATCGCCTAGTGCGTCGTCTCTATGACGGCATCAAAGCCGCTAAACCGCAGGTTAAATTTGGCATTAGTCCCTTTGGGATTTATCGCCCTGGCCAGCCGGCGGGGATTGAGGGAATGGATCAGTTTGCACAAATCTATGCTGACCCCAAACTCTGGCTCGAACAAGGCTGGGTGGATTATATGGCCCCGCAACTTTACTGGCGCATCGAGCCCCCCGAACAGAGTTATCCTCGTTTGCTAGACTGGTGGCTTAGTCACAATCCCTACCGTCGCCATATTTATACTGGCAACTATCTCAGTCGTCTCAATGACAGCGATTGGCCGGTGAGTGAATTTCTGCGTCAGGTGGATATCTCCCGGCGTTCAAGTTCCCGAGATTCTTTGGGTAATATCTTCTTTAGCGTCAAGGTCTTTATGGAAAATCGTTTTGGGGTGAACGAAAGCTTCCGATCGCGCCTCTACTCTACCCCAGCCCTGATTCCCCCGATGCCTTGGCTCGATAGCCAAGCGCCCGATGCACCCCAAGGAGTCGAAACCACAGCCCATCGCATCCATTGGCAACCCCAATACTCCGAGGATGTGCGATCGCTGGCCCTCTACAAACGCCAGAACCGCCATTGGCAGCTCAAACAAGTCCTCTCCCGCAACCAAACCGAGGTGGACGTGAACCCAGGACGTTATGCCCTGCGAACCGTCGATGCCCTCTCCAATCAAAGTGAGGCGGTGCAAGTCTCCGTAAGACGTTAACCCACCCCGCCAACTCCTCACCTGGTGTCAGCTTCTGAGTCCCTGTCTTAGCACTGACACCGGGTTTTTATACATCAAATTTTGCATGACGCTATCTAGGCCGTTTCATCGCAAACACCGAGATCGCGATTAAAGATATCGATCGCCTCGCGGCAACAACGTTTCAACTTTTCTTGCATCTCTGGAACCGGCTCCTTCCGACCCACAAAGTGCCAACGATCCACCGTGGACAAGCGCCAGAGACGACCCAAACCACTAAACCCAGCCGCCTCCAAACCGATCGCCCGCACCTCAGCATCTACTGCATGAAAGCGGATTTGAATCAAAATACTGCGACAATGACAGCGGAAACTATAGCCGGGAAAATGAAAACTGAGATCAATCGAATCAGGATCTAACATCTCCCGCGTTTCCACATCATCAGTCCAAGGCTTGAGATCAGACCGTAAATCCGGAAACTCCGTCTTAAACAAATTCACCACCGCCGCAATTTTACTGGCAATGCGGACATCCTTGGCTTGTTCGGCTGCATTCAAGGTCAATCCCCCCTTTCTCAACGTTATGCTGTCATGCCCACTCATCATGAGCGGGTACTCTACATTGCTTAACTTTAGCGTACTGAGAATTTCAGCAAGTTCCTAGAGAACCTCAGACCGAGGCCTGTTGAAACCGTCCAGCATCGTCAAGGCTAGGGGAAGTGAACCCTTGAGAGGTTAGCCGATCGCCTCACATCCGGCTTGAGCGTGCCAACGTACCGTTTCATCGGCATCATCGAGGAGCGATCGCACCACCGCCATCGCCTCAGGCTGCTCAAAATTGCCTAACCCCAGGGCCATTGCCTGACGAACCCGAGCCAATTCCCGGTGAGGCGGTTCACTGCACCACCAGCGAACCAACGCCTGGCCCGCCTCAGCCTTCAACTGGGGCTGACTCACCTGAGACAGAACCCGAATCGCTTCGAGACAAACCCGAGAACTCGGTAAACTCAACGCCATTGCTAAATCATCAATCGTCCCAGGATGATTGATCCATCCTAAAGCCCGTACCAGTTCCACCTGGAGCGGAATGGGCGTGTGGGGCGATCGCAGACAGCGGCCTAGGGCCTCCAACGCCTCAACCGTTCCCAGCCGAGACAGCGCGATCGCCGCCTGCTGACTCACCCCGAACTCCAAATCCAGGAGTCGTTCACGCAGCAACGCCACAATATCCACTTCCGGGGCTAATTCCTCAATCAAACCCTGCTGTAACCCCAGGGCGATCGTTGCCAACCGGCGCACCTCTGCCGACAAATCCGTCACTCCGGCCAATACCGGCGTGAGAATGCGAGGATGGCGATCGCAGCTTAACACCGCCAACACCTGAGCGCGGACTTCCTCATTCGGATCATCCCAAAACTCAACCACTCGCTCAATGGCATCACGATGACGGATTTGAGCCAGAGTACGAATCGCCAACAGACGCCAGCGTTCCTCCTGCAACAACTGATTCAGCGGTGCGATCGCTGCCTCCCCCAAATTCGCCAAGGTACGAGCCGCCATTCCCTTAACATCCTCATCCGTCGTCGGACTTGTCACCAACTCCACCAACACCGTCAACGCCTCCTGAGAGGGGAACTGGCCAATAATCTGAGCCGCGAACCAAGCCAGCTCATCATCCTCGGGGTGCGATCGTAACAACGCCAACGTCCCCTGCAACGCCGGCCAACCATAACTCGGCAACCGTTTCGCCGCATCCCAGCGTTCCTGGAAATCTCCCACCTCCAGCAACTCCAAAAAAGCCATCAGTGCTTGCGAGACCCCAACCCCCTGGCCCGAGTCTGACATAGCCGAATTATTGATAACCGAGTGACGAGACGAAAGAGAAGTCATAAATACTGTGGCAGTCCAAACACTAAAACTACCTTGACGCAAACTCAGCAGACCTGCCAAGACAATTCTCGACAACCTACCCCGTTTCATGTACAACGTGCATCAAAGTGATGCACAAACTCAAAAAAATCTATTTTTTTGTAGCTAAAACTACGAAACCGCAACAAAACTTCTTTTAACGTTAGACCCAATCCAAGAACAACACACCTTTAAACACCCCTCAACTCACTTAAAACTGTCAACATGACTTAACCTGATTTCTGGAAAACTGTAGCAATTCCCACAAATCTGAGCTGTCATAACGAAATCCATGCCAGATTCGTTGTCCACTCTCCACCCTCAATCCAAACCCCATTGTCCTATAGATATCCCACCAGAATCTCCCACAAAAAATATCATGACTCCCTCCGCACCAGCACCAACAAAACTCAATAAATTCGAGAAATACAAAGTCGAAAAAGACGGCTTAGCCGTCAAAGACGAACTCGAACAGTTCACCCAACTCGGCTGGGAAGCCCTAGACGAAACCGACCTAGTTCATCGTCTCAAATGGTTAGGCATCTTCTTCCGGCCCGTTACCCCCGGTCAATTCATGCTGCGGCTACGGATTGCCAACGGCATCCTCAACGCCGAACAACTGCGCGTTCTGGCCAGCATTGTCCAACGCTATGGTGACGACGGCAGTGCCGACATTACCACCCGGCAAAACCTGCAACTGCGCGGCATTCGCTTCGAGGACTTTCCCAACATCTTCGAGCAACTCCAGCAAACTGGTCTCACCAGCGTCCAGTCCGGCATGGACAACGTCCGCAACATCACCGGGTCCCCCGTCGCCGGCATCGATGGTGCCGAGTTCATCGATACCATTCCCCTCTGTCAAGCCATCCAAGATGCCATCACCAATCACGGAACCGGCAACCCCGACTACACCAACCTACCCCGTAAATTCAACATTGCTGTCGCTGGCGGACCCGATAACTCCGTTCACGCCGAAATCAACGACATCGCCTACGTTCCCGCCTTCAAAGACGGAGAATTTGGCTTCAATGTCCTCGTTGGGGGTTTCTTCTCCGCCAAACGTTGTGAAGCCGCCATTCCCCTAGACGCCTGGGTAACAGACAATCAACTGGCAGACCTCAGTTGTGCCATCCTGCGGGTCTTCCGCGACCATGGCCCCCGCGCCAACCGGCAAAAATCGCGGTTGATGTGGCTCATCGATGACTGGGGACTCGACAAATTTCGGGCCGCCGTCGAAGCCGAATTGGGACAATCCCTCCCCGAAGCAGCCCCCAAAGACGAAATCGCCTGGGACAAACGGGATCACATCGGCATTCATCCCCAAAAACAAGCCGGACTCCACTATGCCGGACTCCATGTTCCCGTCGGTCGGCTGCACGCCGATGAGATGTTTGAAGTCGCCCGCCTAGCCCAGGTCTATGGCGACGGTGAAATTCGCCTCACCGTCGAACAAAACCTAATTCTCACCGGCATTGAAACCGCCAAACTTGACGCCTTCAGGCAAGAACCTCTACTTGAGAAATTTTCCCTCGCTCCCGCTCCCCTAGTGCGAGAACTCGTCTCCTGTACTGGGGCGAGGTTCTGTAACTTCGCCCTCGTCGAAACCAAACAACGAGCCTTAGCCCTGGCCCAAGAGCTTACCGAGGAACTGAACCTGTCCCAAACCGTGCGCATCCACTGGACTGGATGTCCCAACTCTTGCGGACAGCCCCAGGTAGCTGACATTGGCTTAATGGGCACCAAAACTCGTAAAGAGGGCAAAACCGTCGAAGCCGTCGATGTTTACATGGGCGGCAAAGTTGGTAAAGACGCCCAACTCGGAGAGCGGGTTCTCAAATCCATCCCTTGCGATGACCTCAAACCTGTACTACGGGACTTACTCCTAGAGAAATTTGGCGCCACAGCCCGAGCCTAACCGACTCGTTTGGGAAATAACCACCCACTTGTTGTCTGTTGCCTATTGCCTGTTGCCTATTGCCTTCTTCTCCCCCGTTTTTTGTCCTATTTAGACCAAGTTTTACTATAGATACTCTGACCCATGTTGACTAAACTCCTTTCCTTTAGCGGTCGTTACCGCATTCTTCACCTGACCTGGTTCGCGTTTTTCCTCTCCTTTGTCGTCTGGTTTAACTTTGCTCCCTTTGCCACCACCATTCAAGAAGATTTTGGCTTAGATGTCGGGCAAATCCGCACGATTGGTATTTGTAACGTCGCCCTGACGGTTCCGGCCCGGATTCTAATTGGGATGTTACTCGATCGCTTCGGTCCGCGTATTACCTATTCTGTCCTGCTCATCTACGCCGCCATTCCCTGCCTCCTGTTTGCGACAGCCCAGGACTTCAACACCCTGGTCATTAGCCGTTTGATGCTTAGCATCGTTGGCGCAGGCTTTGTCATCGGCATCCGCATGGTTGCCGAATGGTTCCCCCCCAAAGAAATTGGCATCGCCGAAGGCATTTATGGAGGTTGGGGCAACTTTGGTTCCGCTGCCGCTGCCTTTAGCCTGCCCTCAGTAGCCCTGGGACTCTCGCTGTTTGCCGGAGGCGAGATGAACTGGCGCCTCGCCATTGCCCTCACCGGAATTGCCGCCGCCCTCTATGGTGTCATTTACTTCCTCAATGTCGAAGACACTCCCCCCGGCAAAGAATATCGACGACCCAGCCGCAACGGAGGCTTAGAAATCACCAGCCGCAAAGATTTCGCCTTCTTGATGTTGATGAATCTCCCCTTGGTGGGCATTCTCGCGGTTTTGGCTTGGCGTTTGAGTAAAGTCGGCTTTCTCAGTGAAACCGGACTGTTGATTGTTTGGGCCGCGTTAGTTGGGCTGTATCTGTTTCAGGCCTATGGTTGCTGGAGTACCAACGCCGAATTGCTGCAAGGTAAAAAACACTATCCCCCTGAAGACCGCTATAAGTTCAATCAGGTTGCCATCTTGGAACTAACCTATGTGGTCAACTTTGGTTCTGAGTTAGCAGTGGTCTCGATGTTGCCGGCCTTCTTTGAGATGACTTTTGGCTTAAACCCAGCTCAGGCGGGGATGATTGCCGCCAGTTATGCCTTTATGAACCTGATGTCTCGTCCCGGAGGTGGCTTGATTTCTGACTCTCTTGGCAGTCGCAAATGGACGATGACCGTTTTAACCGCCGCCATGGGCATTGGCTACTTCTTGCTAAGTCGTGTGTCTGAGAACTGGTGGCTTCCCGCTGCGATTCTGCTAACAATGGCTTGTTCTTTCTTTGTTCAAGCTGGGGAAGGGTCAACCTATGCCATTGTGCCGCTGATTAAACGCCGGGTGACGGGACAAGTTGCCGGGAATGTCGGGGCTTATGGAAATGTCGGTGCAGTGGCCTATCTGACGCTCTATAGTTTATTGCCTGAAGGGGCCGCCGGTAATCTCATCTTTTTCCAAACCCTTGGAGTCTCGTCGATGGTGGTGGCGTTCCTCTGTGGCTTCTTTCTGCGGGAACCCCAAGGCTCCTTTGCTGAGTTTCATGAGGGGGAGGAAGAACTGGTGGTTCAGCCCGCTGTTCCAGCGTTGACTCATGAGTCGGCCTCGGAGGACTCTCTCTAACATTTGAATTGACTGGAGGAATTAACGATGACAACGCCCACGAAAACGCTTTGCCCCTATTGTGGTGTCGGCTGCGGCTTGGAGATCCAACCGCCGGCCTTACCCGGCAAGGCCACCAATCGGGATGAGGCCGGAACCCCTACCTGGCGTGTTCGGGGCGATCGCCAACATCCCTCAAGTCGCGGTCGGGTCTGTGTTAAGGGGGCCACTGTGGCGGAATCCCTGGATAAAAGTCGCCTCAAATACCCGATGATGCGAGATTCCCTCGATGAGCCATTTCGGCAAGTGAGTTGGGATGAGGCGCTCGATCGCATTGTCACTCATATCCATCAGGCGCGCCAAGACTATGGCAGTCATACCCTTTGTATGTATGGCTCGGGCCAATTCCAAACGGAAGATTATTATGTGGCCCAAAAGCTGATGAAAGGCTGTTTGGGAACCAATAATTTTGATGCCAACTCCCGTCTCTGTATGTCCTCGGCCGTGGCCGGTTATATCCAAAGTCTAGGCTCCGATGGCCCCCCCTGTTGCTATGACGATTTGGAAAAAACCGATTGTGCCTTTCTGATTGGTACCAATGCCGCTGAATGTCATCCCATCGCCTTTAACCGACTGCGGGACTATCACAAGAAAAACCGCAAGGTGAAATTAGTCGTCGTCGATCCTCGGGAAACCCCCACGGCTAAAGCGGCGGACTTGCATCTGGCGATTCGTCCGGGGACGGATATTGATTTACTGCATGGGATTGGCCATCTCTTGTTACGCTGGAAAGCCATTGATTCTCTATTTATTGAGGATTGTACCAGGGGCTTTCCTGAATACACTCAAACTCTCAAGAGTTATCCGCCGGAGTTGGTGGCTCGTCGTTGCAATATTCGTCTCGATGAGTTGGAGTTAGCCGCTCGCTATTGGGCGGAGAATGAGCGGGTACTGTCGATGTGGTCCATGGGCTTAAATCAGTCCTCGGAAGGAACCGCCAAGGTGCGATCGCTCATCAACCTCCATCTCATGACCGGTTCGATTGGTAAACCGGGGGCCGGGCCGTTTTCTCTGACTGGACAACCTAATGCCATGGGGGGCCGGGAAGCGGGAGGCTTATCCCATCTTCTCCCCGGCTATCGGGTGGTGAAAAACCCCCAACATCGGGCTGAGGTGGAACACCATTGGCAACTACCCCAAGGTCAAATTGACCCCAGTCCCGGTTTAGCGGCCTGGGATATGATGCTCGGACTCGAAGCGGGACTGGTGCAACTGCTGTGGGTGGCGGCCACTAATCCGGCGGTCAGTATGCCCGATATTGGTCGCACCAAGGCAGCCCTACGACGCTCTCCCCTGACGGTGTATCAGGATGCTTACTATCCCACGGAAACTGCTGAATATGCCCATATTTTGCTGCCAGCGGCTCAGTGGGGCGAAAAAACTGGAACTATGACCAACTCGGAACGGGTGGTCACGCTCTGCCCGAAATTCCGTGAGGCTCCCGGCGAGGCCCGTCCCGATTGGGAAATCTTTGCTGAAGTGGGGCGACGACTGGGGTTTGAGGCTCAGTTTGAGTTCACGGATTCGGCGGCAGTGCATCGGGAATTTGTTGGCTTGACAAAATCAAGAGTTTGTGATATGACTGGCATCAGTTACGAGCTGTTGCAGGAGCGGACGGTGCAATGGCCTCAACCTGAGGGGGCGGAAGATATCCCCGAGAACCGGTATAGTAAGCGGCTTTATGAGGATTTGCGCTTTCCCACGGCTGATGGCCGCGCCCGCTTCTGTGCCAGCCATACTCGCGGTTTGGCTGAAGCCCCCGATCCTGAGTATCCCTTTGTCTTAACCACGGGACGGGTGTATGAACATTGGCATACTCAAACTCGCACCGGACGGATTCCTAAAATTAGCCAGAAGTATCCTCATCCCTTTATTGAGATTCATCCGCGAGATGCCAAGAAATTAGAGATTCTCGATGAAATGTGGGTGTTGATTCGATCGCGGCGGGGTGAGGGGAAATTTAAGGCTAAGGTGACGAAGGCGATCGCCCCGGGAACTCTCTTTGTCCCCATGCACTGGGGGTTCCTCTGGGCGGACAATTCTGAAGCCAATGCCCTAACTCACCCAGAAACTTGCCCGGATTCCCTGCAACCGGAACTCAAGGCCTGTGCGGTGCAATTACTGCCGTTGCCCATCGCCAGCGACGCCTCAGAACAACAACAGCAAGACGTGATGGCCATGAATCGCTCCTCGGAATGAACAACCCTAATCTGACACCTCTGATGACCAGAGAGTGGCTTCACTGGGGACGACAAACGACGGTTCGGGCCGGTTGGAGAGGGAACCTAGCTGGAAAATGGGAATCGCCCCCACCGTCAATGAGGCAATCAAAACTCCCACGATGATCTCGTGGATGTTCTCAGAAGCCTGGTGGCTGTGGTTGGGATCTCGCTGTTGGACAGCGCGATCGCGGTGATGAGCATTCATCGATGACTCCCCCATTTTTTGCGCGAGTTCCTAGGTTTATTGTAGGAGTCTTTTGCCAAAATCCCCAAAAACGGTAACTAAATTAACAGAACATAATGAGGATTCATGCAATCAGCGACGACATTTTTTCAATTTGAAGCGGACTTTGTTGAGTCCCTCCGTTGTATTCCCATGCAGGTTCGCTATAAACTCGATACTTGTGGGGTGAAGCTGAAACTACACCATTGGCATCAGTTGGAAGCCAGCGAACGGCAAGGTTTAGTGGATTGGCCCTGTCAGACGGCGCAAGAAATTGCCGATTATCGAGAGGTGTTACGGCGCTTGGTGCGCGATCGCAGCGGGGAGACTCCTAAAGATCTGCCGGTGGATGCCCATCCCCCTTGGCTGGAGGAGACGGTTCCTGAGACGGTTCAGGAGAAGGCGCGATCGCTGTCGGTCGAGATTGGCGATCGCCAATGGCTGACTCTGACTCCCCAACAGCGATTCGCCCTGATCAAACTAAGTCGCCCAAGTCATGAAAACCGCAATTTTTACCCCGCCCTGCAAGAGTTTGGGCTAGTCTGAGGAGTTTAAGAGGAGTTTAACGTGAGGAGTTTTAAAACCATGACCCATTCTACATCGTGGGCGTTCGCCCCCCTACTCGGATTCGCCGGCCTGATGGCAACCAGCAGCCCCCTAAATAGCGCCCCCATCTCGTCTGAGAAACCGCAGCAGTTGGCCCAAGTTACGTCGGTGTCTCAACTCTCGGACGTACAACCGACAGATTGGGCCTTTCAGGCCTTACAATCCCTCGTCGAACGCTACGGTTGTATCGCTGGCTATCCTGACGGAACCTTTCGCGGCAACAACTTCATGACACGCTATGAGTTCGCCGCTGGCTTAAACGCCTGTTTGGATCAGATTGTAGCCATCGTTGGCGGTGGCGATCGTCTCGATCCGAGTGATTTAGCCACAATTCGCCGTTTACAAGAGGAATTTGCCGCAGAATTGGCGACATTGCGAGGACGAGTCGATGGCCTCGAAGCCCGCACCTCGGAACTCGAAGCCAATCAATTCTCGGCCACAACCACCTTACAAGGGGAAGTGGCCTTTGTTCTGGCCGATGCTTGGGGAGGTGATGGCATCTCCGACAATGACAACGATGTACAGACGATTTTTGCCAACCGGGGACGACTCAATCTCGTGAGTAGTTTCACCGGGCGCGATCGCCTCTACACCCGTCTGCAATTCGGCAATCTCGGCAATAGCTTTGCCGATGAGATTAACACCAACGAAGGACGTTTTGCCTTTGACGGAGACAGCGGCAACAGTCTCAACTTAAACCGTTTGCATTATGTCTTCCCCGCCACGGACAATCTACAAGTGACGCTGATGGCCAATGCAGGCGGACATCAGTTCTACAACGACACCTTTAACCCTGGCTTAGACGCCGGAGGCGGGGCTAGTGGGGCCTTGTCTCGCTTTGGGGAACGCAACCCCATCTATCGCAGTGGTTTAGGCGGTGTCGGGGTTGGCTTGCGGCAACGGTTTAGTGACAATTTAGAACTCTCTCTGGGCTATTTGGCTCGTGGGGGCAACAATCCCGAGGAGGGAGCCGGCCTGTTTAATGGTAATTATTCGGCGTTGGGGCAGTTGGTCGTCGAACCGAGCGATCGCCTCAAGTTTGGCCTAACCTATATTCACGCCTACGATGTCTCCCAAGGACGACGCTTTGGCTTTGGCGGTACGGGAACTCAACTCAGTAACCTCTCCCCGGCAGCCTTAGCCGCTAGTTCAAGTCTCTCTCAAGGGCAACTCACCACTCCCGTCTCAAGTAATCATTATGGGGTCCAGGCCCTCTGGGATCTCTCGCCTCGCTTCCGAGTGGGGGCTTGGGGTGGCTTCACCCATGCCCGTCTCATTGGTTTGGGCGATGCGGAAATCTGGAACTATGCCCTAACCCTCAGCTTCCCAGATTTGCTGCTACCGGGGAATTTCGGGGCCTTGATTGTGGGGGCAGAACCCTATCTGGGGGGGGTTGATGTTCCCGGAACTCAAGATATCGAGAATGAAACCCCCTTCCACATCGAAGGACTTTATAAAGTCCAGTTGTCGGAGAATATCAGCATCACCCCTGGCTTTATTTGGTTGTTGAATCCGAACCAGGATGCTGATCACGATGGGGCCTTTATCGGTACTCTGCGTACCACCTTCTCGTTTTAGGTCGCAAATCGGGGTTTTTGTGCCGTATCAAGGCTTACTTTTTACAGGGTTCCACCCTCTGTAGAGTGGGTACGGCAGCTATAGGCAACGACTTGAATGCGATTAGAGCAGGTGGAGGCATTTTTAGCGGTTGTTGAGACGGGTAGTTTTCAGAAGGCTGCCCGTTTATGTCGAGTGACGCAATCGACGGTGAGTCGTCAGGTGCAGGCGTTAGAGACGGAGTTGGGATTGCCGTTATTGCATCGTCAGGCCACGGCGACGTTGACGGTGGCCGGCGATCGCTTTCTCCCCCACGCCAGTCGCATCTGTCGCGAGTGGAAGACGGCTGTCACCGAGATTCGTGAGTTGGCCGAGGGAAAACAAACGGAGTTATGTGTCGCCGCGATTCATTCCGTCTGTGCCCATTTTTTGCCGCCGATTTTGCAACGGTTCTGTGCCCGTCGCCCCCAGGTGCAGTTACGAGTCACCTCCCTGGGAAGCGATCGCTCCTTGAAAGTCTTACGGGATGGCTTGGTGGATGTGGCGATCGTCATGAACAACCCTCGTCTGACGCTGAGTTCGGAGATGGTGGTGCGATCGCTCTACTGGGAAACGGTAGAGGTGTTAATGGCCGCCGATCACCCTCTCACTCAATACGAAGAAATTCCCTGGGAAGCCCTCAGCCACTATCCTCATGTCGTCTTCAAAGATGGCTATGGAATGCAGCGACTGGTTCAAGATGCCTTTGCTCGCTTAGACAAACCCTTCCATGCCGCCTTAGAATTAAATACCCTAGATGCTTTTCGGGGTATGGTACGCCAGGGGCGCATGATCTCAATTTTGCCCAAATCCGCCCTCTTAGATGCCGATCACACCCTGGCCGTACGCCCCATCGCCTCGGACCCCTGTTTCCCCAATCTACAACGGGAAGTCGTTGTCGTCACCAGCGAGGATCGACTGGAGATTCCCCCCATTGCCGAGTTTTTTGAGTTAGTCTGTCAAGAGATTCCCCCTCTCGTTCTCAAGCTGTTTCCTATCTCCTCCCCCAAATCTATCGAAAATATTAAGAAAATATAATATGATGCTTACTAAATTTTAATTTTATTAGAATAAACTTAAGGCAGCGCTGATTAAGCCAGCCAAGTTGTGACTTAAGCTCGTTTTCATCAGCGCTACTTGTTTTTTTGTATTTCTATATTAAGGTAAACCAACATGGAAAATCGCCAAGAATATCAAGGCAAAATGGAAAGCCAACTCCAAGAATGGGGCGCTAAACTAGATGAAATGCACGCTAAAGCAGACCAAGCCAGCGGTGATGCTAAACAGGAATGGACGCAAAAAATCGAAAATCTAAAATCCAAGCGAGATGAACTTCAACAACATCTTGCTGATATGAAGTCCTCCAGTGATGAGGCTTGGAATAGCCTCAAAACCGGGTTTCAAAATGCCTGGGATGAGTTTAGCAACTCGGTAGAAGAGGCAAAATCCAAATTCCAGTAGGGGCGAACCCTTGTGGTCGCCCTCTTGTGGTCGCCCCTGGCGGGGGCTGGGGGCGATGACACCTCAAACCAACTTAGCCCCCTGCTTGATTTTTTCAACCACAGGTTTGGGAGAGACGACGTGTTTATAGAGTCCCAACTTGCGCGGCGATAATCCCATCGCCAAACCCACCAGTTCCGTGATATAAAGAATCGGCATATTGTACGTTTCTTGATACGCCTCTTCAATATCAGCTTGACGAAGTTCGAGATTATTAGCACAGAGGGGACAGGCCAAAACAATACAATCAGCTCTGCGTTCTCTGGCTTCATCGAGGATGTTTTTCGTCAATTCAAACGCCACCTTCTGTTGAGAGACGAGAATCGGCCCACCACAACATTTCGTTTTCGAGTGAAAGTCAACCGGCGTCGCCCCGCAAATTTCCGTGAGGCGATCGAGGGAGACGGGATGGACAGGAGAATCCCAGCCGGTGATATCCTGAGGACGGGTCAGGAGACAACCGTAATAAGATGCCACCCTCAAGCCATGGAGGGGATTGGTAATTTTAGAGGCGATGTCAATGTCATTCCAGAGAACATCGACCACATTGCGAACGCGGACGCTTTCCTCTCCCACAGACAGGCCCATATCCGACAAGGTGGCGGCAATTTTCGGACCCTCTTGGGGATCGTCGAGGGCCTGAGCGGCTTTGGCGGACTTGTTGTAACAGCCAGAACACGAGGCCAGGAGATCTCGCTGCTGCTGTTGGGCCAACACCACATTACGAGCCGCTAAGGCCATCGCTACGTCATGGGAGAGTCCAGCAGCGACGGAACCGCCACAACAAGACCAATCCTCAATTTCGTGCAGATGAACGCCTAAAGCGTCGAGAACAACGCGGGTGGAGATGTCAAATTCTTTGGCACTGGTATGTAGGCTACAGCCAGGATAATAAGCGTATTCAGTGGTCATGATAAATCAGGGGTGTGGGTGCGAGTTCGTTTGTGTTTTTCTAGGGCATCATGGAATTGAGCGGGATTTTTAACCTTCTCGGGAAGGGGAGATAGTTTGCCCTTAAGGGCCAGTTGAATCCCTAGGGGAGCTTGGTCTACCATCGCCTTGAGGCCTCCGTACCTTTGCATCAATTCCGGTTCAAAAAGGATGCCTCGTTTTTGCACTAAGTCCACGAAGATGTTATGAAAACGAGTGGCATCATTTTCAATTCCTTCCGCGATCGCGATCGCCTTGGCCGCTTCAATCACATCCGAGGGACGAACGCCACGGGGACAACGGGAGGTGCAAATATAGCAGGAGCTACAAAGCCAGAGGGTGTTACTCTTGAGGACGGTCTCCCAATCTCCGCGTTGCAACATCAGAATCAGTTTGCGGGGGGATAAATCCATGCGATCGATGTTGGTACAGCCACCGCTACAGGTTCCGCATTGCATACAGGCTGAAATGGCCGCTGCATTTCCCCCTTCGGCCACGATCTTGGCCATGACTCCCTTATTCATGCGATCGCCGTCAACTTGGCGATCGACTTTCAGGCCAAAAAAGCATTTCTTGCGTTTCATGTTCGTCCTCCTAAATTTGATAATTCCATCGTGGGAAACCGTTGCTGAGATGAACCATTCCCCTCAGTCATGCGGGCCGACGTCGCCAAAAATCCTGCGATATCCGCCGCCGCTGAACGTCCATCGGTAATCGACTCGACAATCGCCTTCGGACCCGTGGCCGTCCCCGCCAGGAAAATTCCTCGGCGATGAGAGGCATTATTGGCATACTGCTGATGGGCTGTTTCGTAGAAGCGGTCTACCCCAGTTTTCAAACCCGCCACCTCCGACAACTCGGAATTTCCAGACATTCCCACCATCAACACCAACAAATCCACCGTCAATCGCATCGGTCGAGAGGTTAACGTATCCTCAACCCGCAACAACAAACTGCCATCATTCTGTTCATTGGCTTCCGAGAGACGACCGCGAATAAATTGCACACCATACTCTTCCTGAGACTGGCGGTACAATTCCTCATAACCACGACCAAAGACGCGGATGTCCATATAAAGGGAGAACACCTCACAATCAGGAAGCAACTCCTTCAAGCTAATCGAGACCTTGACTGAATTGGTACAGCAAACCCGAGAACAATAGTTATTGTTCACCTGTTGATCCCGTGACCCCACACAGTGAACCATGCCGACTTTCTTGGGAATCTTACCCGCCGCCGTCCTGACTTGCTTCTGTTTGAGCATGGCATCAAAGTCGATGGAGGTGATAGTATTGTCATACAAACCATAGCCATACTCTTCTTTGAAGGTCGCATCAAAATGGCGGAATCCAGTAGCCACCAAAATGGCATTAGCCGCAATCTCTTTCCCCGTTGAAGTCATAACCCGAAAATTCGGGGCTTCTCCTTCAATTTTCTCCACCGAACAATCGGTTAAAATCTCAGTTCCTCGCAGATCCTGTTTTAAGCGGTTGACAATTTCTGAACCGGGGGTGAAATCGGGGAAAACTTTATACCAATTCTTGACATATCCCCCAACTTGTGATTCTTTTTCAATCAGAACCACATCATAACCAAAATCTCGCAAGCGTCCAGCAGCGGACAGGCCGGCCACACCGCCACCAATAATCACAACTGTCTGACTCATCATATTAATCCTCGTATTACATCATCTTGTCGGTTCAACTTATCCAGGAGAGGGCGGACTTTGGAAGCTGTTGCTTCGTCCGATTCCGCCCCGAAGACTCCTAAAAAGGTCGCCGCCGTTCTTCAAAGGTTTTGGACTTGTCATAGGGAATGCCAATTTGGTCTAACAAGGGTTCAATGGGAACCACTTTGGCATTTAAACCACAATCTTTGAACGGGTCATAGCCCAACAGCAAGCCCGTTAATTGGGCATAGTCCAAAATGCTGACATTAAACTCTTCTTCTAGGGCATCTTTGATGGTGCCTTGTTCGGCATCTAAAAACACCGTACAACCGGGACAGTTGGTGAGCATCAACCGACAATCTGGATGGGCTTCTTTGAGGCTTTTGAGTTTCTTGTACACACTGCTGGCCGTGTAATCGCGGTTTTCAGCAAAGGCACATTGACGAAATCCCATGCCACAACAATGTCGCCGTTCAGGGTAGTCCACAATTTCGGCACCAAAGGCTTGTAAAAGCCCCACTAAGACTTGGGGAAATTCAACGCCTCCCATGGCTTCTCCAGGGAAGATTTTGCCGTAGTGACAGCCAATATGGTCAACGGCTTTGACTCCTTTGAGACTATACTTGGCTTTTTCGGCCAGTTTATGGCGATTGGCAAAAAACACATCGGAGGCATGAACCACGGAGGGTCGTTCCCCGGATACATGGGGAATCCAAAACTCTCGCCCGGTGGTTTCTTTGAGAGTTTTCTCGGTGTACTCCCGCAGTTCGGGTTCTTCTTCCCAAAGTTTGATGACTTCGGTGTAGTTAGCAAAGGATGTGACGCAGAAAGAAAAGAGATTGTCAACCCCTTGTTCATAATGAGCCACGGAGAAGTTGCGGGCAGCCACGACCATTTGTGTGTCTAAGTTGGAGACATCGCCGTGATAGCCAATTGCCCCACAAGAGGTATGACCGGGGGCTTCTCGCAGGTCGATTCCTAAGTCATTTTTCAAGACTTTGTAGGCAATCCCCTCGGTATAGGGGGCGGTACTTTGGAGGAAACAACTGCGGAAGCATCCCCAGAGTTTACCTCCGTCATCATCAATGGTGGGAACTTCTTTTTGGTGGGTTTCCCAAATACGGTTTTCGCGTTTGACTTTCATAGGTAATTTTGATAAAGAATAGGGAACAGGGAACAGGTAGGGGCGTACCCTTGTGGTCGCCCGGGCGT
>CAZXWM010000031.1:14394-18881 GCA_964644215.1 uncultured Phormidium sp. | reverse complement strand
CTCGAAAGTGCCGTTCTCCATGGACAAGCCGTGTATCGGACCATGTTGGCGCTCAAAAGTCAAGGCTTTGTTCCCGATTTAGTCTATGGTCACTCCGGCTGGGGACCGACGCTGTTTGTTAAAGATGTATTCCCAGACAGCAAGTTAATGTGCTATTTCGAGTGGTTTTACTGGGCACA
The DNA here is from genome assembly GCA_964644215.1 of uncultured Phormidium sp. Taxonomy (GTDB): domain Bacteria; phylum Cyanobacteriota; class Cyanobacteriia; order Cyanobacteriales; family Geitlerinemataceae; genus Sodalinema. The sequence continues at coordinate 18,702 of CAZXWM010000031.1, read as the reverse complement.
TGGGTCCGATGCCGATTTTGACCCCGCCGACCCCCTCAGCCCCGATGACGAGGCGAAAATTCGCGTCAAAAATGCCCCGATTTTGATGGATTTATACTCCTGTGACTGGGGACTCTCTCCGACGAAATGGCAGAAGTCCCAATTTCCCCATGAGTTCCAACGGAAAATGTCGGCCATGCACGATGGGGTGGATACGGAGTTTTTCAAACCCAATCCTGGCGCAAAAATGGTCTTACCCAATTTAGATTTATCTGGGGCCGATGAAGTCGTGACCTATGTCTCGCGGGGGATGGAACCCTATCGCGGCTTCCCAGAATTTATTGAGTCCATCGCCTATCTACAAGAAAAACGCCCCAACTGTCATGTGGTGGTGGTGGCCTCGGAACGGGTTTGTTATGGGAAGTCTCTCCCCAATGGACAAACCTATAAAGAACAGATGTTAGCCAAAGTTCCCTTGGATATGTCACGGGTGCATTTTGTGGGAACCTTGCCCTATGGCCAATATCTCCAGGTGTTACAGGCCTCTGATGTTCATATTTATCTGACTCGTCCCTTTGTCTTATCCTGGTCGATGATTGAGTCGATGTCTGCCGGTTGTGTGGTGGTGGGTTCGGATACCGCGCCGGTTCGTGAGGTGATTCGCGATGGGGAAAATGGCTTCTTGGTGGATTTCTTCTCACCGAAGCAAATTGCCGATCGCGTCCATGATGTGTTACAACACCCCACACGCATGGCCCATATTCGTGAAAATGCTCGCAAGACGGTGTTAGAGAATTATGCCCACTCAGTTCTCCTCCCGCGTCATATTGAGTTGATGAAAGATGTGGCCCAAGGGAAGTTTCCAGACCCCCAACCCATCGCCTCGATTCCCGAACGCAGCTTAGTCACCAGTGGTTAGGGATAGATAGGAAAACAGGATTTCACAGAGTCATTCTAAAGATTGATTGTAGAGAGTCGCCACGCCCAAACGGGGACGTTCAAAGGAGGAATAAGACAGGGGATGAGTGTTAGTGTAGCAACGGCGATCGCGTCCCACCGGACGGGAGAACTCGAACGTGCAGAACAGTTATATCAGCAAGTCTTGGCGGACAACCCCCAGGAAGCGTCAGCTTGGCATGGGTTAGGGATGATTGCCTATCAACAGCAACAGTACGATCGCGCCATTGAGCAAATTCAACAGGCCATCGCCTTCGATAATAGCAATGCTGCCTATTACAATACTCTGGGTATGGCCTATCGCGGTCAGGGCCATCTCGATCAAAGCCTGACTCACTATCGTCAGGGACTGCTATTAGATCCCAACAGCGAAACCCTCCAGAGTAATTTTACCCGAGCTTGGCTCGACTGCCTTGAGTGCGATCGCCCCGTAGCACTCAACCACCTGATTCAACTCGCACGAGCCTATCATCGCCTTGGCAATTTGTCCCAATCCCAACAACTCTACGAACGAGTGTTGGAGTACGATCAAGACCAACCCGATGCGTTGCAAGGCCTCGGAACCCTAGCCTATCAACATCAGAAGTATGACCGAGCCATTGCTCTACTGCAACGGGCGATCGCCCTCAGGCCGGATGTCGCCAGTTATCATCACAATCTAGGGGCCGTCTATCAATCCCAAGGCCAACTCGGCCAGGCCGCCAGTGCCTATCGACAGGCCGTTGCCATTAACCCGAATTTAGAAGCCCCCCGCAAGCAACTCAATCTACTTCTTGAACAGTTACGTCAACAAGACGTAGAAACCTGGAAACGGGAAATGTTGGACTTGGCGCAATGTTTCCACAATCAAGACAACTATCGCCAAGCCATATTTCTCTATAAAAAGCTCCTAGAAGTTGATGCACAATCTGCCGCCGCTCACTACAACTTAGGGCGCATTGCCTATCACCATCACCAAAGCTATCAAGCCATGGTGGATTTGGAAAAAGCCGTTAAGCTTGACCCAAATAATGCTGAGTATCACAACAGCTTTGGCTTAGCTTGTCTTCAACATAGTGTTCCACAAATTGCCCTCAAACAGTTCCAAAAAGCCTTAGACATCGAACCAGAGAATACTGAATATCAGAAAAACTTTAATGAAACCATTGAGTATTTTCTCTGCTATTACCACGAATGCGCCCAATGGCATTATAACTTAGAAGAATATACAGAAGTTGCCGCCATTGACTTTCAGGCAGGTAACTTTATTAAAGAACATACCGGCCGAGTGCAAACCGCTCAACGCTATTATCAACAGGCTTTAGCGTTAAATCCTCAATTTCCTGACGTACATCTAACCCTCGCCGAGATGTATTTAGAGGAGAAAAACTTTGTCAGTGCCATTAATTCAGCACGCAAAGCCATTCAAGGCAAACCGGACTATGCTGAAGCCTATAAAGCCCTCGGTAATGGTCTTTTAGGGCAGAAAAATGGCACGGCGGCTATGAATGCCTATCAACGGGCGATCGCCATCAAACCCGACTTCGCTGAAGTCTATTCCAACATTGCCAGTATTTACTTCTTCCAAAACCAAAACCAGCAAGCCCTAGAACTCTATCAAAAAGCCCTATCCTATAATCAAGAATTACCAGGGATTCATTGGAATTTAGGCAAAGTCTATGAACGGCTAGGCAAAGTTGACGAAACCATCCAATGTTGGCAGCGTGCCTTAGAACTTGACCCCCAATTTGGCGGTGGTATTTCCTATCAACATCTCGGCGGCAAATACTACAGTAAAGGTAAAAAAGAAGAAGCCGTTAAACTCTTTCATAAAGCCGTTGAACTTCAGCCGGACTTAACAGAATCCTATTGGGCGCTTTGTGAAATTTATAACACCAAAAACCAAGCCGCAGCTCGGGCCGTGTCCCTGAAATTCTGCGAAAACGTCAGCGGGAAAGACTATATCATGGCCCTGTTGGCGGCCATGAAATCTCACCTCAACTCTGGCGTAAGTGACGTGGCGATCGCCAAATTCCACGAAGCCGAACCCCTTATCTACGACGCCATTCAGCAATATCCCCTCACCTACAACGAGGTGGTGCGTCTCTATCTCAACCTGGCCTTTGATATGCCCCACGTCCGCGACGACGTAGCTAAAAACGCCAAACTCTCCAAAACCCTCGCCCACCTCTATCTCAAATACCTCGAAGCCAAAGCCAACAGCGAAAAACACGCCGAAATTCCCATTTATCCTCGTTCTAATCCCGGCCATCCCTTGCGGATTGGCTTCCTCTCCAAACATTTCCGCCGTCACTCCGTCGGTTGGCTAAGCGTCGATATCATCGAAGCCCTCAGCAAAATTACCCCCCATATATTCCTCTACGTCACCGGCGATATGGGCCGCGATGGACTCACCGAACGCTTCGAGAAAGCCGCCGAGAAATTTAGCCGCCCTCAAGGTGCCCAGGCGAAACTGATTTTGCAAGAAATCGCCCAAGATAACCTCGATGTCTTAGTGGATATGGACTCAGTTACAGTGATGCCCAATACCGAGGTCTTTTATAGCAGTCCCGCCCATGTTTGTCTCACCTGGCTAGGCTTTGACGCTCCCTATATTACCTCGAAGAACTACTATCTCGGTGATTGGCAAACCCACCCGGCTGGAGTGGAGGAACATTACATCGAACAAGTAGTTCGTCTCCCCGACTCCTTCGCCGCCACCGCTGGACTTCCGATTCGTAATGTCGATCGCGAAGTGGTACGGCGTTCGATGCGCGTCGCCCCCAACCAGGTAGCATTTCTCTGTGTCGCCACAGGGAATAAATTTTGCCCCGAGTTAGTCGAAGCCCAAATTAAGATCTTGGCCCAAGTTCCCGACAGCCTTCTCTTCTATAAAGGCCGGGTGGGCGACTTATTGGCCATTGAGGAAATCTATAAAACCGAATGTCGCCGTCAGGGAGTTCGTACCAATCGTATTCGCGTTCTCCCCCGTACCCAAACCGAAGAAGAACATCGCCTAATTTACCAGTTTGCCGATGTTTTGATTGACTCCTACCCCTACAGTGGCGCAACCCACGTTGTCGAAGCCCTCTGGTTTAATATGCCGGTGGTAGCCCTGGTGTCGCAACAGTCTTTTGGCCGTCAGGCCTACTCGCTGATGAAAGCCGCTGGGACGGATTTAGGCGTGGCTTGGACCTGGGACGAGTATATTGATTGGGGTGTGCGTCTAGGCCGGGATGATGACCTGCGACAACAGATGCGATCGCAACTCGAACAGGGCAAACAGCCTCACAGCCTCGCCCCCCTCTGGAACCCCGAGAAGTTCGCCACGGATATGTATGGCATCTTCAAAGAGTTAGTGGCCCAACGGGCGGCGGGATAAGCCTATCTCCG
>CAZXWM010000031.1:0-14384 GCA_964644215.1 uncultured Phormidium sp. | reverse complement strand
ACCAATCTTGTAAGGATAAGGGATACCTTTGGCATGATGACTGGTGATTATGGGGACTCACACTTTACTCGCACTTGCAGCCTTATTGGCACCCGAGGGCAGTCTCGAACCGTCGATGTTACCGATGCTGCCCTCTCTGGACAATTCATCCTTAGAAACCTCGGCTGACTCGACTCAGGCCTTAGAGATGGCCATGGCCTCGCCTGAGATGAGTGACCCAGAATCTCAGCATCAGCCGCAATTTATTATGGCCGAGGTCTCTGGGCTGGAGAATCCGGCCCAAACCAGTCTTTTTGGTCAATATGTGACGCTTTATCAGGCCTTGTTGATGACGTTGGCCTTGTCTCCCTTGGCGACGTTGGCCACTTTTGCAGTGATTCGTCATCGTATTTTGCAACAGTTGGTGGCTGATGTTCGCCAACGGTTAACTCAGTTGGGGGATTTGGAGGGCCAGTTGGATGCGTCGAGTCAGAAGGCGAATTTCTTGTTAGAGGATCTCGAACGGCAGATTATTGAGGCCCATCAGCAGGCGCGATCGCAAGTCGATGGCTTGACGCAAGAGATTGAGGTGCAAATGGATCAATTGCATCAGGTTGAACGTATCCGCAATGAATGTTTGCATCAGTTGCAGGTGGCAGTGTTGGAAGCCTACGACGCGAAAGACACAAAACTTCGGGAAATCAACAAAATCAGTCCTCGGGCCATTTTGCAATCGATGAAGCCGGAGTTACGGCAAAAAATTGATCGGGTATCTCAGCGACTGGCAGCGATTCAAGCGATTCAGGAAGCGAACCGCACCTTACCCGTTGCAGCCTCTCAAGCGGTGGCGAACCCTGAATTGCCAAGAAACAGCCCAGCCTCAACGGCCTCAACTGGGGAAACGTTACGACAGCTTAGGGAAGCCGCCACCCAGGCTGAGACACCGTTGTCTCTCCCCGATGGGGCCTCGGTGCAAGAACGGTTGGTGTATTATGAGGCCCTCGTGAATCGTCAACCGGATCATCGTCAGGGATGGTTGGAGTATGCTGAAGCACTTCTGAAAACGCAACAATGGACTGATGCGATCGCCGCCTATGAACAAGCCATCGCCCTAGACTCCCAGGATGCCGATGTTTGGCTACGTCATGGAACTCTACTCTATCGCACGGGCCGTTATGCCAATGCGGTGGCCAGTTTTGATAATGCTATTGAACATCAGGATTCTCAGGAGTCTGGGGGCCGCGATCGCCTCGTCGAAGCCTGGTTTGGCCGCGCTAATACTCTCGGCCGTTTACAACGCTATGTTGAGGCCATTGAAAGTTACGATCGCACCCTAGAACTCAACCCAGACAAGTACGAAGCTTGGTACAACCGGGGCAATACTCTCACCAAGCTGCAACGGTTAGATGAAGCTTTGAAGAACTACGATCGCGCCTTAGAGATTCAGCCGAAAAGTGCCGAAATTTGGCATAATCGCGGCGCAATTCTCAATCGGATGCAGCATTTTAATGAGGCGATCGCCTCCTATCGCCAAGCCGTTAAATTACAACCCAATAAGTTTGAGGCTTGGTATAACTTGGGCAATGTTCTCAGTAACCTGAAACGCTATCAAGATGCAATTTCTGCTTATGAAAAAGCCAGTAAAATCAACCCAGATCGCTATGAAGTATGGTATAATAAAGCAGCAATTCTTGTAAAACTGGATGAGTATGATCAGGCGATCGCCTCCTATCAAAAAGTCACTCAACTCAAGCGCAATCACCTTGAATCTTGGTACAACCAGGGTATTCTCCTCGAAAAACGCGAACGCTACCCTGAAGCCTTAGACTGTTTTGACGCTGCCATTGAACTACAACCCCAGTCCTATGAAGCCTGGTATGCCAGTGGCACAACTCTACAGAAACTTGAGCGTCATGAAGAAGCCCTGAATGCCTATGAACGCGCGATTAAACTCAAGCCCGAACAATCTGAGGCTTGGTACAATCGGGGTCAGTTATTGTCTCTGTTGAATCAACATCAAGAAGCTGTTGCCAGTTTAGGCAAAGCCTTCCAAATTCAAAACAGTATGCTGCAAGCAACAGCGATGTAACTTGATTCAATGGCAGACCAAAACAATAACTATCATGAAACATTTTTCATAAACGACTCGTCTAATTAGATGAGAATACGTTAAACTAAAAAAGTTGACGTGAATCAAGCCAAAACAAAAAGAATCCACGGGTGTTTCTACCTAGAACTTGTGTAAACCTGTGGAGGACAACATGGCTAACATTATTGGCACATTAGTTTCAGATTTGATTATTCCAGGAGGAAACATTCAGGGCGAACCCTTACCTGATCTCTCTGGTGACGACATTATCGATGGCGTTGGCGGTGACAATGTCATTGCCGGCAGCGATGGCAATGATAGCATTGTCGGTCGTTCTGGCGGGGATATGTTATTCGGCAACGGAGGGGAAGATACCCTCGAAGCTGGTGCCGGCGATGACAGTCTGTATGGCGGACAAGGCAATGACGTTATCCGGGGCGATTCGGGGAATAACTATCTCGCCGGAGATCTCGGTAACGATAGCGTTGTCGGCGGTAGTGGCAACGACTTCATTGTTGGAGGAGAAGGGGACGACTACCTCGATGGAGGTGCCGGCGACAACACCCTCGCTGGGGGAGATGGCAATGATACCCTCGAAGCCGCAGAGGGCAATGATGTCCTCTTCGGCAACCAAGGCAATGACATCATCCGCACCGGAGAGGGCAACAATACGGTCTATGGCGGGGCCGGGGATGATACCCTGTACGCTGGCGCCGGCAGTAATTTCCTCTCTGGAGACTTAGGGGCCGATGTTCTCGTCGGTGGTGAGGGACAAGATACCTTTGCCATGTCGCGTCGCAGTGCCGATCTCACTACTGGCGGCCAAGCCTTGACGGATGCCGATCGCATTCAGAACTTCGTGCGCGGCCAGGATAAGCTTCAACTCGATGGCTTACCCTTTGCCGAGGTCAACATCGAAGTTAATGGCGACAATTCCATTATCAAAGATACCGTCACCGACCAGTTCCTCGCTGTCGTTGAAGGCGTCTCGGACCTCGATGCAACGGACTTCGACAGTGATATCGCCGATCCTGAACCGCCGCGAACCTTTGAGTTCGTGGATGAAAACGGTGAACTTGTCAATCTCTATGAGTTTGATCAAGAAGACGGAGGGAGTACCGCCGGTGAGTTAATTCCCCGCAGCATCTTCGTCAAACGCAGTGGAACGACTGGGGAAGACAACCTCTTGTTCAATAAAATCCCGGCGACGGCCCAGGAAGGCGTTGATTTTCAGGGTCCCGGGTCTGATGTGGAGTTAGAGAACGGACAACGAGTCGTTAGCTTTGCTGATGGTGAAGGAACCGTCGCCTTCGATATCAATCTCATCAATGAAGTCTTGGGAAGTGACGGCGGTGAAGGGGGCGATCGCTTCTTCTCCTTACAACTGCGCCAAGATAACATTGTGGTCGATAATGCCAACTTCCTCATCCAGCGTGGTTCTGTTCCCGCGCCCCTCGGTGGTGGATTCACCTTTAATCAAGAGTTTGAGGGAGATATTGGATCTAATACCGCCGATATCCCTGGTTTTGCCAAGGTATCTATTGTTCCAGATAACCCCGATTTCATCACCTTTACCGTCTTCCGCAACAATGCCGATGTTGAAGCCAGCATTGATGTAACTACCAGCGCCGGAACTACTCCTTCAGGGACTGGCGTTACCGATCTATCCCTATTACTTGGGGGAGGCTCAGGGGACTTCCAAGCATTGACGCAAACTGTGAACTTTGACGTCAATCAGTTTTCTAGCACTTTTGATGTTCCTGTCGCTTTCGATACAGGAAGTAGTTTTATGCAGGTTGCCCTCGTGGGAGACCAACTCGGTACTTTTGACACTGCACAAGTCAATATCCTCTAAAAATTCCCTCTGGCTGCATCCTCAACTTCAAATTCATCTCAACACCCCGACTGGGGTGTTTTTTTTGCCCTCCCTCCCCAGCCCTAACATTTTCCAGATTTCCCTTGACATGAAAACTTCGTTTTGCTATAGTAGAACTATAAATAAAGCTTCACCCCTCAATACAAAGCGCACCAAAATTTTGATTGAGGTTGGCAAGGCTTCGCGGCCCCGGTGCGGGCCGCGCAAAGCCAAACATCTAAGCAGCGCAATTTTATTTTCGATTACCGTACAGAAATCATAAACAAAAAACTGGGGGCATTACACCCCCAGTCCAAACCTCAATTACGCATCCTCAACCGGATTGCGTTCCTTAATCAAACGAATCGCACGACTAACACTCTCGGGGAGAATCACCACCAAACTATCCTTCGGCGCCTCATCGAGGGCGATATTAATGGCCTTCTCCTCACTTAGAATCGACTCATAGCGAGCATCCGGCTTCACCTCCTCAATGCCCTTGCAAATCCAATCCGCCGCATCGCCGCGAGGACGACCGCGAGTATCATCATCCTCCTTGACAATGATTTGGTCGAAAATCTCCGCCGAGAGACGACCTAACTCCAGGAAATCCTCATCACGGCGATCGCCCGGTCCCCCAATCACGCCAATACAGGACCCGGGCCAATTGCGGACAAAGCCCCCCAAGGCCTCATAACTGGCCGCATTGTGGGCATAATCCACCAACGCATGATACTCACCCAAATCAAACAAATTCATCCGTCCCGGCGTCTGATCCACCGAGGCCTTAAACGTCGCCAACCCCGCACGAATCGCCTCTAACTCAACCCCTTGCACATAGGTCGCAATACAAGCAGCCAACGCATTAGCAATCATAAACGGGGCCATTCCCTTGAGCGTTAGGGGAACCTCCTCAGCCTTAGCAATCCGTACCATCGAACCACCATCGAGAACCACCAAATAGCCATCCTGATACACCGCCGCCTTACCACCATTCTCCACATGGTCCCGCACAATCTCATTATCCGGGTTCATCGAGAAATAGGCGATGTTTGACCGCAGCTTCTGGGCCATCCCCGCCACCAACACATCATCCGCATTGAGAACCGCATAGCCATCAGGGTGAACCGCCTCCGCCACCACCGCCTTGACACTGGCCATCTGCTCAATCGTATCAATATCACCAATACCCAAATGGTCAGCGGCCACATTCAACACCACCCCCACATTGGCTTCCTCAAAGGCTAACCCAGAGCGAAGAATCCCGCCCCGAGCCGTTTCTAACACCGCCATCTCCACCGTGGGGTCTCCCAAAATCAGGCCCGCACTCTGAGGACCCGTATTATCACCAGCCTCCGCCAAAAAGTCACCAATATAGGTTCCATCGGTCGTGGTATAGCCCACCACCTGGCCTGTTTGCTTACAAATATGAGCAATCAAGCGCGTCGTCGTGGTCTTGCCATTGGTTCCCGTAATCGAGATAATCGGCACACTGTGGGGCGTTCCCGGCGGAAACAACATATCCAACACCGGTTTCGCCACATTGCGGGGTTTGCCCTCACTGGGGCTGAAGTGCATCCGGAACCCAGGGGCCGCGTTGACTTCCACAATCACCCCATCCGTCTCTCGTAGCGGTCGAGAAATATCTGAAGTCACCACATCCATGCCGATGATATCCAAGCCAATCATCTTGGCCACCCGTTCCGCAATCCAGCGGTTTTCTGGGTGAATCTCATCGGTGCGATCGATAGCAATCCCCCCTGTACTGAGGTTCGCCGTCGCTCGCAGATAACAAACCTCGCCCTTATCGGGGATACTATGAGCATCCAAGTTTTGACGATCTAACCATTGCAAACTGGTATTATCCAGCTTCAGCCGCGTCAAGATATTGTCATGGCCATCGCCCCGTCGGGGGTCTTGGTTCACATCATCGACTAACTCAGCAATGGTCGATTTGCCATCCCCCACCACATGGGCCGGTACCCGTTCAGCTACTGCTACCAATTTACCGTCAATCACCAGAACTCGATGGTCTTGGCCTTCGTAGTAGCGTTCGACAATCACAGAACGGGTTTTGGACTCTTCACTGGCCGCATCATAGGAGGCTTCCGCTTCTTGCCAACTGCGGATATTGATGGCAATTCCTCGTCCATGATTACCATCGAGGGGTTTGATGACCACAGGATAACCTCCCACATCGGCGATCGCATCTTCGAGTTCATCGAGATAATGAATCACCGTTCCCCGAGGAACCGGAATCCCCGCATCAGCCAAAATGGTTTTCGTCCCTTCCTTATCACAGGCCAGTTCCACCCCCAAGATGCCACTGTTCTCGGTGAGTGTCGCCTGAACCCGTTTTTGATAGACTCCAGTCCCAAAGCGAATCATGGCCCTAGCACTCAGTTGCGTCCAGGGAATGTAACGATAATCAGCTTCCTTAATCAGCGCTTCTGTACTCGGTCCTAAAGCCGCCTCATCCCGCAGATCTCGTAAATCCGTTAAATCCTGTTCCAACTCCGCCAGGGGATAGCGGCCCGTATCTACAATACTGCTGCACAGACGCACCGCTGCCCGCGCCGCATAGCGACCCGCTCGCTCATCCTTGTACTCAAAGACGACATTATAAATTCCCGGAGTCGCCGTCGAGCGAGCGCGACCGAACCCCACTTCCATCCCAGCCAGGGTTTGCAATTCCAACGCCACATGTTCAATCACATGACCGAGTAGAGTTCCCTCTTTGACCCGTTTTAGGAAACCGCCTCGATGACCTGGAGAACAAAAATGCTCCTCAATACTCGGCAACAGCTCGCTGAGGGACTCGTAAAATCCAGAGATCGTATCCGTGGTTCGCTCGGCCAGATCCTCGAGGTCGAGGCGCATCACAATTAACTTTTGGCGGCGAATACTCCAGTAGTTGGGTCCGCGTAAGGTGAGGATCTTAAGAATTTTCATGGAGTAAGTACCCGAGAATCTAGTCGGAGCAGATGGAGCAGTACGTGAACACTATAGTTTAGTTTCGATCTGGCGATCGCCTGAAAACTGTTCGCAGTGAACAGAATCTTGGGATTGTTGATCAAACTTCGGGAAACTTCTATCGGATTATAAATCCCCTAACGTCGTTTGGCGCTGATCACGAATTTCGCGCTAACTGGGGCCGACGACCGAGCAACCCAGTCATCAGCCGTAGGGCCAACACTTTCAGCGGCTGAACATGACGCAAACTCCACAAGCCCAGTTGACGCATCACCACCAGAGGAAACCAAGTATTGGAAAAGGTGCGATCTAAGAGATCTGTAAATCCTAAAATTGTGAGATTTTCCAGTTTACGCCAGCGTTCATAGCGCCGCAAGACCGTTACATCGCCAAGATCTTGACCCTGCTGCTGAGCCGTTTGCAGGACTTCGGCCAAGGCGGCGATATCGCGAATACCCAAATTCATTCCCTGGCCCCCCACCGGATGACAACGATGAGCCGCATCACCAACTAGAGCCAGTCGGGGTTTGACATAGCGATCGCTCTGCATCAATTGTACTGGGAACAGATACCGAGAACTCGCTAATTCTACCCGGCCCATTTCCGAGCCAAACCGCTGTTGTAACCGTTCCCTAAACGCCACCTCATCGAGTTCCATCAACGCTTTCGCTTCCCCATGGGGCGCTGTCCAGACTACGTTACAGCGGTTCCCCGGTAAGGGCAAAATGGCAAACGGCCCGCTGGCCTGAAATTTCTCGTAGGCGATGTTTTCGTGGGATTTTTCCGGTTTAACTTTGAAGGTGACACAAGATTGCCAATATTTCCAGCCTCGGGTAGCGATTCCCGCCGCCTCCCGCAGCGGCGATCGCCCCCCATCGGCGGCCACCACCAATTTAGCCGTCACCTGTTGCTCTTGGCCGTGATGCGCATAGGTCACCGTAGCCGCGTCAACCCCATAGTCAATCCCCTGCACTGAGGCTGAGCAGATTGTGCATACTTTGTCGGATTTGTCAAGATACTCCCGCAGATTTTTTAGGAGTGGCGTATGTTCAGCCACATAGCCGAGGCGATCGCCGTCTAAATCTTGGGGAACAAAGCGCACATCACCGGGGCGATCGCCATCAGACAGACGAATCTGGCGAAAGGTATTGATTTGCGGCAAAATCGCCTCCCAAACGCCAATTCCCTGCAAAATCTGCCCCGTGAGCAACGTTACCGCATAGACCTGTTGCCGAGACACGGCAGCGTCCCGAGATTGGGCATCAAGGAGAATCACCTGCAACCCCGAATCCCGCAGGGCGCAGGCCAGGGCGCTCCCCACTACACCGCCGCCAACAATGGCAACATCATAGTGGGAGCCGTTCACAGGTGTAGGGGCAGACCCTTGTGGTCGCCCAGAAACAGACTGGGACAATGAGGACATGAATCAATGACAAATGTAACCGAATGTTAAGCGTCGTTGTTCATAGTATATAACAATCGAAGATTGCCTGATTGATACTCTAACTTAGCCAAAGAATCCCCCACCTCTTGCCTCTTGCCTCTTGCCTCTTGCCTTCTGCCTCTTGCCTTCTGTTCCCTGTTCCCTGTTCCCTGTTCCCTCTTGCCTCCTTATCCCCCGTTTATTGTCCTATTTAGACCAATTTTGGCTATAGACCCGTCCTCGCCAACGGGTGGGAGTCTGCAGCGCCGAGAGAGAAATCCGCAGGGCCGCCAGGGGATCAGCTAGGGGGGAGAACCAAAACAGCCAGGCTCCTTGAGCCTGAGTGCGATCATAAGACGGGGCGATCGCCCAGCCCAAAGCCACACGAATCAGCACTAACAGACCATTCAGCCCCAGCAGAATCGCCGTCAGGGGCGTGGCCGGCAGGGAAACGAAGAGAGACCCCAACAGCAGCGGTAGCGGTAGTCCTTGCAGCATCCAGAGCAGCCAAACATCACTCCAAGTCTGTCCCCAAGACGAGGCATCCTTGAGATCGAGCGATCGCCCCCACTCGCGCCAAGTTTCGGCCGCCCCATCGTACATCCGCACCTTCAGCAACTGACAGCCATCCCAAAACGCCACCCGATAGCCTCGCCGGGCCACCTCTCGCGCCAACGTCACATCATCACAAAACGATCGCCGAGCGCAATCATAGCCATCAATCGCCTGCAACACCGAACGCCGCACCAACAAACATTGACCATTGGCCATCACCCGTTCCGGTGAAGGACTGGGGCTTCCCGTGGGGCCAAACCGATAGAGTAGCGTCATCAACAACGCCGGTTGCAACAGTAATTCACCGGGATATTTCAAAATAAAGCGGGGCGAGAGGGAGACCAAATCATAGCCCTCCGTTTCGGCTTCAGCTAACAAACTGGCCACCAAACCCGGTTGCGGTTGAGTATCAGCATCAATCCCCAAAATCCACTCCACCGGTGCTAACCTCGGCCGGTTAGGACTTGACTCAACCGCCCCCTCACAAAAATAACGATAGCCATTGTGCAGCGCCCAGGGACGGCCCACCCAATTCCTCGGCAGAGGCTCATCCTCAAGCAAGCGGACCCGAGGATCTCGCTGCGCAAAGGATTTCACCAACTCCTGAGTCCCATCCTGAGAGCGACTATCCACCACCACAATCGATCGCACCTCATGGGCCTGGCGCGTTAACCCCGTCAGACAGGGCGTGAGACGATGGACTTCATTGAGAGTCGGAACCATGACCCCAACCGCCCCGAGGCGATCGCCCAGTAGAGTTTTCGGCATCAGGGGCGGCTTACGAGTTGGCCCCGAGGCCAGGCGAGACAGCAAAATGGCCACAGCCGGAAGCTGAAGCAGTAACAGGATGAACATCAGACTATCCATGAATCTTGCGAGTTTGGGTCCAGGCGATCGCCCAGGAGTGGCGGCAAAGCTTCCATCATGGCAACAAGAGACCCCAAACGGCAAGTGGGGGCCAGAAAAACTGGCCCAAAACAGCGCTCTAGGGCTTATTTAGCGGCAGTTTCCAGAGCCGGTAGGTCCACCCCTCCCTCAGCGGCGATCGCCGCCGCCTCGTTGCCGTCAGACACCGCTACGGGCGCCAATCGCCAACAGAGCAACGCCGGCACGACACCGAAGAGAGTACTCAGTAGGGTGGGAACCGTAAACTGAGCATCCAACAGCACGAGAGTGATGCTGGCCCCAAAGATGAAATTCACCAGATAGACAGCAACCGGTAAGCCCAACTCGCGACGAGACAGCACAAACTGTTTACCATTTTGCAACGCCGTGGCCACCGTCATATAGACCACTCCCGTGCCAATCCAACCGGCGATATTGCGGTAGGGCATCCCAAAGAAGCTACCCACCTCTTCAAAAGCCCAAAACGGAAAGGGGGTTTGACTCATAGCCGGATCTAAGACTAAATCCCAGGCCGTCAGCAGAATTGCCCCGAGAGAGATCGCCGCAATCTGACGTTGCCAACGAACCAGAGGCGTCGCTTCCATGGCCGCTGTCGCCAAGACAAAGCAGACAAACCCCATATAGAACCAAGACAGGGGAATCGTGAAGGGAACTAACCCGGCCACCTTGTACCCCAAGCCGCTGAGGTAATGGTAGGCCCCAAAGGGAAAGCCGGTGCTGGTTCCAATGAGTTCACTACTGAGCGAGAGGAAAAATGACGGTAAAAAGAAGGCGAGGAGCGGTTTTAAACCAAGCGTGCGGTAGGCAAATAGCCCCACGGCGATCGCCCCGAGGATAATGTAACTGACACCCCCTTGGCTCATGCCCCAGCTAAAGGCCTGTAGTCCTAGAGGTGATAACTGGGCAATAAACTCAGGATTGGGCAGAACCAGCAGCAGTCCCGCTAGCCCAAACGCCATTGAGAGGATATGAATGCCCAAGCAGACGCGTTCGGCGATTCTGAGATGCTTCATGGGAGGTTAACTTTTTTGACAAGCACTGACGATGAGTTTACAAATTGTAACGTATTCGGTTTTCACCCTTAAAGCCCAAAGATGCTAGAGAGCCTAACCACAGGGTAGGATAGAGTCGCAGAACCAGCCTGAACCCCTCCCGTTTGTCGTGCCGGCCAGCCTGGGGGAGTGAGCCAAACACCATGAAAGCACAAGTGTTTCACGGTCCAGAGGGTCTAACCTATCAAGACCTTCCCCAACCGACCGCCGATGTAGGAGATGTGATCATTGAAGTTAAGGCCGTGGGCCTATCTCCTTTAGATCTCCATCGTCTGCAAGTCCCCGAACTCGAACAACCCCTGGTTTTAGGGCGCGAAATTGCTGGAACTATCGCTGAGGTGGGAAAGCAAGTCAGCGGTTGGCGCGTCGGGCAACGGGTGGCTACCCTGGCTCATGTTCCCTGTATGCGCTGTCTAGCCTGCCTCGAAGACCGCTTTTCCGCCTGTCCCACATATCAAGCTCATACCACTAGCGCCGGCTTAACGGCCAGTGGGGGAGGCTTTGCTGAGTTTGTCAAAGTCCCTGAACATTTAGTCAAGCATGGGGGTCTCATCGGCCTGCCGGGACATATTACCTTTGATCGGGCCTGTTTTTTGCAACCGATCAATAGCCTATTGCACAGTTTCGCCCGGTTGCAGCTAGAACCCGAACAACAGATTTGGATTTTAGGGGCCGGTTCCCTCGGGGCGATCGCCGTTCTGCTGGCCCAACGACTGGGCCTGCATCCCCTCGTGAGCGATCGCTCTCCCGAACGCCTCGACGCGGCCCTCGATTTAGGGGCCAAAGCGGCCTTTAACAGTAATGGCGAGGATCTCCATACCAAAATTCGGGCCTTTACCGACGGCGAGGGGGTCGATGCAGCCCTACTCACCGAGCCTCGTGGCTGGGATATCATGCACGCCCTCGATGGCACCCGGCCGGGGGGAAAATTGCTCTGTCTGACAGATTTCGCCGCTCCCCTGCCCGTTCCCCTTGATCCCCTAGCCTTTGCCCGCCGCCAAATTGACCTTCTCGGCTGTTCAGGCCTCTCACCACGACAACAGCAACGTAGCCTCACCTATCTCTTCGATCATCATCTCCCCCTAGAAGCCACCATCAGCGATCGCATCCCCCTCATCGATCTACCCCAGAAACTCGAAGACGTCCAAAGTCCGAACAGCAACAGTCGTAAAATTTTGGTGTATCCCCGCTAACCTAACCCGCTCACCGAACCCGAGCCTATGGTTCCCGAACCCCCATGACGATTTACTTCTACAAAGCGGATGACGACTACGGCTGCTTTTCCAACTTCTCCCACCACCCCATCACCCTAGGCGGCCAAGATTGGCCCACCGTCGAACATTACTATCAAGCCCATAAATTCCTAGGAACCCTCGACGAACCCCTCATGGCCGTGATTCGCCAGGCCCCCAGCCCCGAAATAGCCGCCCGCCTAGGACGCGATCGCCGTCGTCGGCCCCGGCCCGACTGGGATCAGATTAAACCCCAACTCATGTACGACGCGGTGAAGGTTAAATTTCTCAGCCATCTCGATATCCAACAGATACTCCTCAATACCGGCGAAGAGTATCTAGTTGAAAACTCGCCGGTAGACGACTTCTGGGGCTGTGGTGCCGATGGCTGCGGCCAGAACCACCTGGGACGGATTCTCATGACCATTCGCTCAGAACTGCGACAACAACGGCCAAGTTGTTATCCCCCTCATCTCAAAAGCCGCAATCCCTGATACTAGATCCCTGAGACGTTCCCTGAGAGTGCCGATGAACATTTTAATTGTTGAAGATGACCGCGAGATTGCCCAACTGCTACAACAAACCCTCGAACCTGAAGGCTTTAACTGTCACCAGGCCGCTGATGGCTTAATGGCCATTGAGGCCTTTCGTCGATACAACCCGGATCTAATTATCTTAGATTTAATGCTTCCGGGCCTCGACGGCTTAGAAGTTTGCGCCCGTATTCGTCAACAACCGGGAGATAAAGACCCCTATATCCTCATGTTGACGGCCAGAGGAGAAGAAATCGATCGCGTCATTGGCCTCTCAACCGGGGCCGATGACTATCTAGTGAAACCCTTTAGCCCTCGGGAATTGGTGGCGCGAGTGCGAGCCTTGCTGCGGCGTAGTTTACGTCAAGGGGGCCAGGAGAATATGCACCGTACCGCTCACTTTACCCTCAACCTCGATCGCCATACCGCCAGCCGCTACCTGGGTGAGTCTCCTGAACCCCTGGATTTAACGGCCTTGGAGTTCAATCTCCTGTCAACGCTGATGAGTTATCCTGGGCGAGTTTGGAGTCGTAGTCAACTGATCGATCGCCTCTGGGGAAATGACTTTTTTGGCGATGAGCGGGTGGTGGATACCCATGTCGCCCGATTGCGTAAAAAAGTCGAAGCCGATCCCACCCAACCTCAGTTTGTCAAAACTGTCGTCGGGGTAGGCTATAAGTTCATGGATGAGCCGGCCGTCGATTAAATAGACTTGCGATAACGTTAAAGGGAGTTAAGCGTTTTTCAACGTCCTAATCCCTATTCGTAATCCCTATGGCACAGACACAGGTTGACACCGAGACAACCTCGGCAAATAATAGCATGGCGATCGCCCCCAAACGGCTCTCGCCTGAACAGTTCAAAACCGGCTTTGAGCAACTGGTTCCTCTAATCACTCAGGAATGGACAGACCTCGATCGCGAAGAGTTAATGGCCACCGACGGGGATTTAGACTTAGCCGTCGATCTTATCGCCACCGCCACCGATCACACCAAAACCTTAATTCAGGCTCAGCTTGCCGAACTGCATTCCCTTAGCCTCACCTGGGAACGCCGGGAACAACAGGAAAAGGCGTTACAGCAAAGCCCGAGTCAATCTCCGAGCCAGTCAAACCCCTCTCCAAACCCCGATGAAGACCATCCCCCCAGTCCCAGTATTGATGATGTCTTAGACTTGTTAGAGCGACGCACCGAACAGCTTGTTGAACGAGTCAAAGCCGATGTCTTACCAGAGGTGAAATCTCAGGCGAAACGTAATTTAGGAGCCTCGATTTTAACAGCGTTGGGGATTGGTTTTCTGTTAGGACTGTTTGTGGGAGGAAGTGGTGGCGATCGCAAGTGAGACGGAGAGCCTCCGTTCTGAAGTCGAAACCTATGTCCGCCGCAGTTTAGGCCTACTCAAGATTCTCGTCGAACTGCACCTCGATATTGCCCAGCGAGAAGCCGCTCGGGAACAACGGCGACTGCTGCTGGGGATTGTGGCGGCCTCGATTGGGATTGGCTTATTGGCCATGGGAGTCGGACTCTTACAAGCCGTTGCCGTCTGGTGGGTTCACCGCCTAGGATTGACGTGGTTTGCGGCCCTAGCCAGCGTCGGAGTCGCCGATGCCAGTTTGGGCCTACTGAGCCTCCTCATCGCCGTCCTCACCCTACGCGGCGGCTATATGAGCGAAACCCGTCGCCGAGTTGCCAGCACCACGGCCACCCTGCTACAAGATCAAGATTAAGACCATTCTTTTGCCTCTTGCCTTCTGTTCCCTGTTCCCTGTTCCCTGTTCCCTTCTTTTG
>CAZXWM010000030.1:17558-19096 GCA_964644215.1 uncultured Phormidium sp. | reverse complement strand
AAGGCAAGAGGGGGGAGGGAACACCGTAGGGGCGTACCTTTATGGTCGCCCTCTTTCTGGTCGCCCTCTTCGGGCAAAAGAAGGGTTCAATCTAGGGCGCGGACGAGTTGCCAGCAGGCGCGATCGCGGCCTTCGGATTTGGCTCGGTAGAGGGCGCGATCGGCCGCCTCGATTAAGGCGGCTGGGTTGAGTTTGGAGATGGGCGTTAGACTTGAGACCCCTAAACTGATGGTGACAGAGGTGGGTTCGGCTCCTGCTTCGGGATAGAGGACGATCTGCCGAATCGCATCTCGAAGCCGACGGGCGACGCGAATCGCTCCGGCGGCTTCGGTTTGGGGGAGGACAATGGCAAATTCTTCGCCGCCATAGCGGGCCACGAGATCATCGGGATATTGCACCAATCCCCGTAGGGTTTGGGCGACTTTTTGTAAGCAGACATCGCCGGTTTGGTGGCCGTAGGTGTCGTTGAAATTTTTGAAGCGATCGACATCCCCGAGAATCAGAGAAAGAGGACGTTTATGTTTGAGACAATAGGCCCAGGTTTCACTGAGATAGTCGTCGAAGCGGCGACGATTCGCCACTTGGGTGAGTCCGTCGAGGTTGGCCTGTTGTTGCAGTTCCACGTTCGAGGCCTTGAGGGCTAGTTCCATCTGTTTGCGGGCGGTGATATCTCGGAAGGTGAGGGTAACGCCATCGTCGAGTTTGATAGCGATGGCCTGAAACCAACCGCAAAGGGTGTCGGATTCGTAACAGATTTCCCGGTTGAGGATCTTGCCCGTTTCGACGACGCGCACTAAGTCATCAAACAGGCCGATGATGGCATACTCGGGCATCAGATTGAGCAATCGCTGGCCGATAATGGTGTCGGAGTTGGTATGGGCAGCGTTGGCGGCTACAGCATTGGCCAGTAACCATTCAAAATCTAGGATCAGACCATCCTCATCGCGGATGGCTTGTAAGGCCGAGACACTGTCTAGGGTACTGTTGAGGACTGAGGCCAGGAGCGATCGCGATTTGTGGAGGCGGGCTTCTGTGGCTTGTCGTTCGCGGATTTCGAGTTCTAATTGGGCTTTTTGTCGTCGTACAATCAGTTGATGTTCAACTCGGGCGATGACTTCTTCGGCTTGAAAGGGTTTGGTGACGTAATCGGCCCCACCCACTTGGAAGGCGGCCACTTTTTCTTCGGTGGTTTCCAAGACGCTGATGAAGATGACGGGAATTTCAGCGGTTTCAGGATGTTTTTTGAGCCAACGACAGACGGCGTATCCGTCGAGTTCGGGCATTTTGATATCGAGCAGAATTAAATCTGGCTGCATCAGGGTGGCCGATTTGATGGCTAGTTCTCCTGTTCGGCACACCTGCACGCTATAGCCTCGGGCCGATAGCATTTGTCGCAATAGCGTTAAGTTGGCAGGGGTATCATCCACAACCAGAATTTCTCCGGTGAGGGATGAGGATGCGGCAGGAGACGATCTCATAACACTAGGATGACGAACACTAAGCCATGGCACTAGCTATCGTAGTTAATTGTGCCATAG
>CAZXWM010000030.1:6691-17548 GCA_964644215.1 uncultured Phormidium sp. | reverse complement strand
CGGGAACAGGGAACAGGGAATAGTGAATAGTGAATAGTGAATAGTGAACAGTGAATCGGGAATCGGGTTAACTGTTGAGGAGGGTTTTGGCGGTGGTTAGGGCTTGGCGAACTTGGTTGAAGCCGGTTCCTCCAAAACTGTTGCGGGCGGAAATGACTTGTTTGGGGGCGATCGCTTCATAAATGTCGGCTTCAAACTTAGGATGTAACTGTTGCCACTCGTCTAAGGTTAAATCCTTGAGAAGTTTTCCGGCGGCTAGGGAAGTCCGCACCACTTTACCGACTAAGTTATAGGCTTCTCGGAACGGAACTCCTTTGGCCGCTAAATAATCGGCGACATCGGTAGCGTTGGAGAAATCTTCGGCAACAGCGGTTTCTAACCGTTCTTTGCGAAATTCTAACCCCGATTCAAATAAAACAGTCATAGAATCGAGGCAGCCTTGCACAGTTTTGACGGTATCAAAGAGGGCTTCTTTGTCTTCTTGTAGGTCTTTGTTGTAAGCCAGCGGCAGGGATTTCATCAGAACCAGAAGTCCCTGTAAATGTCCAAAGACGCGACCGGTTTTGCCGCGCACTAATTCGGGAATGTCGGGGTTCTTTTTCTGGGGCATAATGCTCGATCCCGTTGAGCAATTGTCCTTGAGTTGCACAAAGTTAAACTCTTGAGATGCCCAGAGAATCACCTCTTCCGAGAGACGACTCAGATGCACCATAATCAAGCTGGCGGCGTTGACAAATTCGATGGCAAAGTCGCGATCGCTCACCCCATCCAGACTGTTGGCATAGGGACGATTAAAGCCTAAGAGTTCGGCGGTATACTGGCGGTCAATGGGAAAGGTGGTTCCGGCTAACGCACCACTGCCTAGGGGGCAAATATTCACCCGTTCATAGACTTCTCCGAGTCGTTGCCAATCCCGTTGCAACATCTCGAAGTAAGCCAATAAATGATGAGCTAAACTCAGAGGTTGCGCCCGTTGTAGGTGGGTGTAACCTGGGATTGGGGTTTCAATGTTTTGTTCGGCTAGTGTTAGTAATACCTGTTGAAAACGGCGTACTTTTTGGCGAATCTCTTGGATTTTATCTCGGAGATAAAGGCGAGTGTCGGTGCCAACTTGGTCGTTGCGCGATCGCGCCGTATGCAGCTTTTTCCCGGCATCTCCCACCAATTCCGTTAGCCGTCGTTCTACGGCAAAGTGAACATCCTCAGCATCGATGCCCGGGTGGAATTTGCCCTGACGATAGTCTTGGCGAATTTGCTCTAATCCTGACACAAGTTGTTCGGCTTCTTCTGAGGAGATAATGCCGACTTTAGCTAACATTTTAGCATGGGCAACGGAGCCAGTTAAATCATATTCAATAAGTTCAATATCAAAACTAATACTGGCATTAAATTCGGCCACAATGGGGTCGAGGGCAGATTCAAAACGTTGACTCCAAGTTTTAGGCTGGTTCATGATAGAAAAAGGCAAGAGGCAAGAGGCAAGAGGCAAGAGGTAAGAGGGGAAACGACATCGGGGCGTACTGCAAATGGCGTGCCCTAGGCAGTAGGCAGTAAAGGGGAATCGGGAATCGGGAATTGGGAATCGGGAATAGGCAAGGGTACGAGTTAGTCAGGGAACGGTTAACGTTTCTGTAGGACCACGAGGGTCATATCATCGTCATTGGACTTGTGGGGGCCGATGAAGTCCCAAACAGCATCAAACAGGGAGTTGAGGATGTCATTGGGATCAGCGTGACGGCGACAGGTGCGTTCAAAGGCGGCGATGAGGTTGTCTTCATCAAAGCGATCGCCTTTGGGGTTAGAGGCTTCGGTAAACCCGTCTGTATAGTACAAGATTGTATCCCCTGCTTCGAGGATGACACTATCTTCTTCGTATTCAGTTTCAGCATCGAGTCCGACGAGCATTCCCCAAGTATCTAAGCGGAGAATTTCCTGACGTTGGGCTTTCCAAAGCAATGGCGGGGTGTGGGCGGCGTTGCTGTAGGCCAATTGATGGGTTTCGGGGTTATATTCAGAATAAAATAATGTTACGAAACGATGAGAATTTTCCAGGTCAGCATACATGGCCCGGTTGAGATGTTTGAGAATGCGGGCGGGGGAATGCTGGTTGAGGGCTTCTGATCGCAACATCCCTCGGGTTAGGGTCATAATTAAACCGGCGGGAACCCCTTTCCCCATGACATCACCAATGGTAATCCCCCAGCGACCCTGGGCGGCTTCGGTGAGGATGGGTTCAGAGTCAGGTGGGGGTGCGGTGCTGGCCGGACTATTGCGCGATCGCACTAAGTTATGACTGGTGGGGATAAAGTCATAGTAATCTCCCCCGACGCGGTTGGCCGTCTGACAACGAGCGGCGAGTTGAATCCCCTCAATCTGGGGACATTGACTCGGTAAGAGACGTAACTGAATCTCGGCCCCGATTTCTAATTCCCGATCTAACCGTTGTTTTTGTCGCAGTTCGGCGGCTAGTTCATCGTTGACAATGGCTACAGCGGTTTGGTCAGCCACGAGTTGCACGAGCTTACGGCGGGCATCACTCCAGGTATACTTGGGGTCATGGCTAAAGACATACAGCCGTCCCCGTTCTTCGTTGCGAATTGAGATGGGGGTTCCGTGGAGTTGGATGTTTTGTCCGAGATAGTCAGCGACGCGGCGATCGAGTTCCGTGGACATGGGAAGAGGTTGAGGCTGATCTCGGATCACCGTGTCGATGGCTTTGCGAAGGTTGACGCAGGATTGGCCCTCTTGACAATGGAGACGTTGCAGTCGTACTTGTCCGTCGGGTTTAAACAATACCAATGAGGCTCCCTCAGCGTCGGTGACACGGCTGGCGACAAGGGGAATCAGTTCTAAGAATTGGTTGAGATTATTGAAGCTGCGTAGGGCGAACCCTAGGGAACTTAATAAATCTTGGGTTTTGTTTTGTTCACGGTGCAACCGAGCCACAAGAGCTTTGAGAGCAAACACAGGAGTCGGTTCCGGGATGGGTGAACTATTGGGGAGATCAGGTTGTATGGGAACAGACACAACGGCTATAGAATCCAAGTCAATTGGCTTCAGTGACATCGAACAGGGTGAGGTAAGCTACCGTAATACGGCTCGGAGGTGGGACGCGAGATGGGGTTAGGGTCAGTATCGCAGAAGTCTACGGCGTTTGGGGACAATTGGCAACAAATTTGGGCCGAGGTTGGTTAGCAGGAGCGATCGCAACTCGGCTCTAGGATAGCTTCACCGATCATTAATTGTCTCTCGATGGCATAATCTGTTTGATGGAAACTCATTCTAAACCCTCGATGCTACCCTTTATCGGCGAAGAAATTGATGTGGGCTATGATGCCGCTCGGGTGGTGATTTTGCCGGTTCCCTACGAGGCGACGACCACCTATCGCCAGGGCTGTCAGCAGGGGCCGTCGGCGTTACTCGAAGCCTCGGACCAGTTGGAATATTATGATGTGGAATTGCAACGGGAGGTCTGTTTTGAGCTGGGGATTCACACTCATTCCCCCATCGCCGATACTCGCTTGAATCCGGTGACGGCCCGCGAGATGGTGCAGCAGCTACAAACGACGGTGGCGGAGATGGTTGGGGCCGGTAAGTTTGTTTTAGCGCTCGGTGGGGAACATAGTATCACGGCGGGCGTTGTGGCAGGATATCGCCAGGTCTATGGGGAGGAGCCGTTTACGGTAGTGCAAATCGATGCTCATGGGGATTTGCGGGATATCTATGAAGGCTCGAAGTATAATCATGCCTGTGTGATGCACCGAATTTTGGAGATGGGCCTGCCGTCGCTACCGGTGGGGGTTCGCAGTGTTTGTCGTCAGGAGGCGGAGTTGATTGAACGGCGACAAATTCCGGTAATTTGGGATCATGAGATTGTTGGAGATCCCTATTGGTGCGATCGCGCTCTCGGGGCGATTACGACGGAGAAGGTGTTTCTGACGGTGGATCTCGATGGCCTCGATGGAAGTGTGCTGCCGGGGGTGGGAACGCCTCAGCCGGGCGGGTTAAACTGGCATCAGTTGACGGGGTTTTTGCGTCGTCTATGTCAAGGACATCAGTTGATTGGGGCGGATGTGGTGGAACTCTGTCCGATTCCCAATTCCGTGGTGTCTGAGTTCACGGCGGCCAAGTTGGCCTATAAAATAGTGGGATACTATGCTGATGGGGCTAGGCCTTAATGCAGGGCTATGGCGCGTTGGCGACGGCAATCTCCCAGCCGGATAATTCCCAAGATGAGGATCACTCCTATTCATGAATGGTACAGAAATTGGCGCTTACGCCCCGGATTTTGAGTTGCCTGGAACGAAGGGAACTGTCCATCATTTAGCGCGGTATTTGGATGAGTGTCGTGCGGTGGTGGTGGTGTTTTTTTCCAATACTTGCCCCCATTGTCAGATGTATCTCGATCGCCTCAAGGCACTGCAACAAGAGTATCGCGATCGCCGGCTGATGGTGGTGGCGATTAATGCCAATGATGCGGAAACCTTTGAGGCGATGAAAGCCTTGGCCCGAGAGGCACAGTTGAATTTTCCTTATTTGCGGGATGTTACCCAGGATGTGGCTCAATGTTTTGGCGTAACGGTGACACCGGAAGCCTTTTTACTTGACAAAACTGGAGTTTTGTGCTATAGAGGGCAAATTGATGACTGTGCCGAGTCGGCGGCTGGGGTCAAACAGAGCTATTTGCAGGCTGCGATTGAGGCGTTGCTTAAGGATGAGGCGATCGCCATTCCCCGAACCCAGGCCCAGGGTTGTCCGTTGAACTGGCGGCCGGCGGCGACATAAGTTCCTGAGCCGGATTGAGCGACTCCTTTAGTGCTAGAGCCAAAGCCTGTTATAGTTGGAGGCGGTTTACGGAGGGGAATGGAGCTAAACCTATGGCAAAAGCATACCAACGGATTTTACTGAAACTTAGTGGTGAAGCCTTGATGGGCAACCTCGGCTATGGAATTGACCCGGCTGTGGTTCAAGAGATTGCCCAAGAGGTCGCCGATGTAGTGGCGTCGGGAACCCAGGTGGCGATCGTCGTCGGTGGCGGGAATATCTTTCGTGGTGTGAAGGCCTCGTCGGCGGGGATGGATCGGGCTAATGCCGATTATATTGGTATGATTGCTACGGTCATGAATGCCATGACCTTACAAGATGCCCTAGAACAAATTGGGGTGGCGACGAGGGTGCAGACGGCGATCGCCATGCAGGAGGTGGCCGAACCCTATATTCGCCGCCGAGCGATGCGACATTTGGAAAAAGGACGAGTGGTGGTATTCGGTGCGGGTTCTGGGAACCCGTTTTTTACGACGGATACGACAGCGGCGTTGCGGGCCGCTGAGATTGACGCAGAAGTGATCTTCAAGGCCACAAAAGTCGATGGGGTGTATGATCGCGATCCCACCGGCGATGCCGAGGCCCATCTCTACAAGAGTTTGACCTATAGTCATGTCCTGACCCAAGACTTGCGAGTGATGGACAGCACGGCGATCGCTTTATGTAAGGAGAACAATATCCCTATCATAGTGTTTAACCTGTCGCAGCGTGGCAACATCAGCCGCGCCGTGGCCGGCGAACCCGTCGGAACAATAGTAGGAGGTTCCTGTAATGTTACCTGAAGTTGAAGAACGAATGCAGAGTGCAGTGGATGCGACGTTGAGAGCGTTTAACTCCATTCGCACTGGACGCGCTAACGCGGCGATTCTCGATCGCGTCATGGTGGACTATTACAATAGCCCCACCCCCCTCAAGAGTTTGGCGGGAATTAGTACCCCCGATTCAACGACAATTCTGATTCAACCGTTTGATCCAACTAGCTTGGCCACCATTGAGAAGGCCATCAGTATGTCAGATGTCGGCATGATGCCCAACAATGACGGTAAGGTGATTCGTCTCAATGTTCCGCCATTGACGAGTGAACGCCGTCAGGAGTTTGTTAAATTGGCGGCCAAGTGCGCTGAAGATGGCAAAGTCTCGGTACGTAATGCTCGCCGCGATGCCATTGATGAGGTCCGCAAACAGGAGAAAAACAGCGATATCTCCGAGGATGAGTCTCGGGATTTGCAGGATCAGATTCAAACTCTAACGGATAAGTACACCGACAAGATTGATAAACTGCTCGCTGAGAAGGAGAAGGATATCACCACGGTTTAAGGAATTGTCCTGATTTGGGGGTGTTTCGATCCAGGGTTCGGGGGCCAACCGCCGAACCTATTGATTGTCCTGATGTCATTGTGAAGCCATGAGTGAACTGTTCGACTGTGTGATCATTGGTGCTGGTCCAGCGGGAGGGGCCGCCGCCTATCATTTAGCCAAGCGGGGGCGATCGGTTCTCGTTTTGGAGAAACACTCCCAACCCCGCCAGGCCTCTTGTGCTGGGGGGGTTTCTCCGGCGATCGCCCCCTGGTTTGAGTTCGACTTTTCCCCGGTCATTTCTCGCAAGGTGAAGACGGTTCGCTATACCTGGAAGTATGAAGACCCGGTACTGGTGGAATTGGAGACAGCCGAACCGATGTGGATGGTGCGTCGGGATGCCTTTGATCAACTGCTGTTGGATCACGCGGCCGGCCAAGGGGCCACGGTGGAGACTGGGGTAGAGGTAACAGGGATTGACTGGACCGGCGATCGCTGGCAAATCCAAACCAACGGCGAACCCCGGTTTGGCCGCTATCTGATTGGGGCCGATGGGGCCGATGGTCCGGTGGCCCCCTGGTTGAGGTTAAAAACCCCGAAAACTCGTTTAGCGGCCACGTTGGAGGTTGCCAGTCCCCAGGCGGAGTCGGCCCCGATTGATTTTGCCTTTGGCCAGGTGAAGAATGGCTTTATCTGGCAGTTTCCCAAGGCCGATGGCTTTTCGATTAGTAGTAGTACCTTTTTGGGGGGGGATAACAAGAAGCTCCCGAAAGTTTTGCAGGAGTATGCGGATACGGTAGGCTTGCCGAAGGGCGATCGGCAGTTGCGGGAGAGGAGTATTGCGCTTTGGGATGGCGATCGACCCCTCCATAGTCAAAATGCCCTCTTAATTGGCGAAGCGGCGGGATTTGTCGATCCTCTCACCGCTGAGGGGATTCGTCCTTGTCTCTATAGTGGCATGACGGCGGCAGAAGCCATTGACAAAGCCCTCTCTGGGGATATCAACGCCCTAGAGGGGTACAGTCAAACGGTTCAGGAAACCTGGGGGGTGGATATGGCCTGGGCGGCCCGTTTGGCGGCGGCGTTGTATCGCTTCCCTGGGATTGCTTATAAGGTGGCGATTAAGCAACCCATCGCCACTCAGATTATGTTGAAAATTCTTTGCGGGGAGTTGCGTTATTCTAATGTGGCCAACCGCGCTCTGCGTCGTCTCAGTGGGGGCATGATGGGGCGTTAATCATGACGATTATTGGTCGTTTCGTTCCCGCTTGAATACCAATTTTCAGACGTCATGCTAGAGATGCCTGAACGCAACATCTTTGACCCAGATTCAGGCTCAAAATCCTGATGAAAACGGGTATGGCGAGGTGAGGGAAGGCCCGTTGAGACACCGAGTTTCTGTGAGAAACCCGGTGTCTGGTATTCGATAGTACGAGTTTTGAAAAAGGGTTAAGTCGCGTCGAAAGTCAAGGTATAGTTTGTCATAAATCCCTGAAATGCATCGACCGAGACAAAATACGTGCCGGGTTCCAATGAACGAGCAATAGAATCATCTTGACTTCCAGGGTTCATTGAACTTTCGATTTCATTGCCAACGTCGACCGAGCCATCTGGTTGTTGCTCACCAAGAAATAACCGCAGATCTCCATTACTTGTCATGCCAGATAATGTAAGCTCAACATCACGAGCTTGATCCAAACTAAAACGGTAATACTCCTGGCTGTCCAATACAAGAGAATCTTGGACAGTGGCCGTTCCACTCAATACCCCTAAATCACCAGCGGTGCTAGGGCTAAAACCAGGAGTAACTTCCACAGGCGGAGTCTCTTCAGTCTCTTCAATATCTTCAATCTCGCCAATAAAGTCGTCTGTCGTTATCGAAGAAGCCACAACCCCCTGGAGAACGGTCAAGACCTCACCATTGCGAACCATCTCGGTGTTACCGCCAGAATCCCGAATTTCTAAATCGGTAAAGGCCACTCCATCAGGAAGACGAAGTTCATCAACTCCAGGTTGGAAATCGGTAATGGTATCGAGATGTTCACCTGATGACGACATGATAAATTCATCCGCTCCTGCGCCACCAGTTAGGGTATCAAAGTTGCGATCGCCCGACAAAACATCATCACCGGCCCCGCCAATAATTGTATCTTCTCCCTGGCCACCAAAGATCGTATCGTTACCGGCACCAGCAACAAGGCTGTCATTTCCGGTATTCCCGAAGACAATTCGTCCGATATCGTCATTCTCAAAGACATCATTTCCTCCCCGGAGGGCGATCGCATCCCTAGCCGGCGAAATAAATAACTGATTTAACTCATCCGCTGGCAATTGAGCCATGATGACCGGATCACCCGCGTCTGTCGCAATCCCGAAGTCAAATCCCCTAACATCCGTGAAAATATTCAAAACCATGATTTGAAAACCTTAGCTAAATTGTTTAATCGCTATCCATGTTTATAGCTTTAAATCCATGGAAACTCAAACTTAAGTTCCCAAACTTACAGAAACGTTATTTATGTTTGCAAAATTACACAAAACCAGCAAAAACCACGAGGAAAGACAGACTTGACTGGTTTTACCTACGAATAATTACGGAGATGTTAGACTTAGCTAATCATCAATTTACTTTGTAGATAGCCGACGACTCTAACTCATATGGCAAAAGTTGGTCTAAATAGGACAAAAAACGCTCTCGCAGCGATCGCCTAAGTTGAGAAGCACCGTTGAGTCCCCGTATCACTCCGGGACATTAACAACAACCGTAGCCTCAATTTCCTGTCCGTTGTGGGTCAGAGCTTGATGATTATTGGCATTCAAGCTCACGGTAATTTCATTGCGGCCCGGAGGAAGTTGAGGCAAGTGCAGCCAAGAACCATAAACCCGAGCGCCCTTTTCCCCATTGATATACAG
Organism: uncultured Phormidium sp.; assembly: GCA_964644215.1. Taxonomy (GTDB): domain Bacteria; phylum Cyanobacteriota; class Cyanobacteriia; order Cyanobacteriales; family Geitlerinemataceae; genus Sodalinema. The sequence goes on along the minus strand of CAZXWM010000030.1, from coordinate 8,515 downwards.
ATGACCATGTCCAGCATTCGGCTGGTTCTCTTGATTCACGTCCTCCGGGGTAAAGCGAAAGTTAGTGGTCTGAATTTCTAGGTTCCAGCCTCGCATTGGGTCAGGATGGGCGATCACAGCAATCGTTGGAACCGGCTGTCCATCAGGGATTTCCAGAGCGTCATGGCTATGGTGATCGTTGTGCCCAGTATCACCAGGGTCATGGTTAGCATGATCGTGACCATGAGATCCACCCTGAGCCAACTCTGCATTCTGCTGCCCTTCCTCAAGTTCTGTCGTGGGGACTGAAGTGCAGCCTAGAATTACTCCCAAGCTTTGCAGAATAAGGATTAGGATTGACGCTTTGATAGGAAATTGATGGACGGACACGAGATTCACCTGCACAATAGATTGCTACATGGGTTGATCACGTCACCTTGCTGGCGTCAGGCGTAGGGGGATAGTCATCGCCGGTGAGCGATCGCCCAAAGATTGTCGTATTTTGGGATTACAGAGGTCAAAAGACGCCCTGTCAAATCCCCGAGTCTGTGAAGATCTTATAGGGGATACCCTCCCCTGAGTCGTCTCAGTCGTTGCATGACAGGTCCCTAGATCGCCCATCTACCTAGCCATAGGCAGGGGGAACCCTATTAGGCAAGAGTGGCCGCAAATCATTCAACCAGGTTTTGAAATTGGTGTTATAACCTTGCCTCAATCGTCTCGGGAACTTCCCGAGACAATAGACAAACGCCCTCGGAGCGATCGCATAGCCCCAATCTCATCCTCTCGGGCCATCCCCAAGAACTCATACAGCCAGTCCTTAGCAACTTGGGGAAACGTCGGACTGCGATCGCACTCCACATACCCTCCAGATTGCAGCTGATAAATGCGCCAAATCTGTCCATCAAACCGCCAAAACTCCGGCACGCCTAAACCAGCATAAAACTGATTTTTGGCAATATCAGTATGAGTAATATCCACCTCAACCACTAAATCCGGGGGCGGATCTTGGGCTAAATCAATAGACCGTCCCTTCACCAAAGTCTGGTTTTGAATGTAATAAGCCTGATCCGGTTCTGCGCCTTTTTTGAATTGGGGATAGTTGAGCGTCGTTGACCCCATGGTTTTTAACGACAGTCCCAACATTTCCACCAAAATCACAATAAATCGCTCAATCAAACAGCGAGCAAACTCATGCTCTTCTAGGGGCATCGTAATTTCTAAAAGACCATTATCATAGGTTAAACGAGAACTTCTGGACTGGGGTAAAAGCCCTAATAGATTCAAATAGCCATCCCAATCCATACCATGAAACACAACCCGCTGTTCACCTTGGGGTTGAACTCGGCTGGGGGGTTCTGAGGCTGCAATCACCATCATGTTCTCAAGGTTGACTTAATATATCAATTCTATCGCACTGTCTTGGAGGTTCTTCTCTGTCAAGGTAGCAATGACGCAACTCCCCACAGATTCTGTTGAAAATCCTCTGTGGGGAGTTCTCCCATATGGTTAACTGCCCCCACTGAGACGACAGTGGGGGCATGACAGGGCGCTAGATGAATCTATTTCCGCATATGGGAGGGTAACTCGATATTGGGCAAGAGTGACCGCAAATCATCGAAGGAGATGGGGCCATATTTCGAAAGACCCCCATCGGCATCACAGTCCGCGATAACTAAAACTTATGCTTTATTTTTTAAAGCACGAGCCGATATTATCACAAGCGCGTCAATGGAACTCCCATCCTTATCCTCCATCCATCACCCCAGCAATCAACTTCCAACAAGGGGCATCTCCCTGCCAATTCGGGGGAACCCAGGGCATCCCCAAACTCACCGTTACCAA